>CAJKSU010000049.1 GCA_905202605.1 uncultured Eubacteriales bacterium | reverse complement strand
TGGCGATCCACGACGCCGGCGCGCACGGGCATTCCATGGGCTACAACTACGGCGGACGGCTGCGCTGCGGCGAATACCTCTGGACGGGAGACGCCGCCGTACCCCTTCGCCGGAAGGAAACGGTAGAGGATTATCTTTCCACGCAAGTCTGGGACGAAGAAGCATAACATTATGGGCTGCTGCATGGAACGAAATGCAGCAGCCCATTTTGTGTCCCGGTGACCGGAACTTACCGCAGTCCGCAGAACAGTGTCAGCAGCCCGCCGACGATCACCCCGGCGGTGAGCAGAAACAGACAACCCTCCACCAGATAGGGGAGCGCCGCCCAGAGGATCCTCCGGAGCAGCACCTTTCTCCGGTAGTCCTCCTGAGAAACAGCCCGCTTGGGCATGGGTACGGTAAATAAGTCGCTGACATAGACGGGTCCTTTCGCTTTCATGATACATTCCTCCTGTAAATTCACTTTCTGAGGAAAGTATAGCAAAAGTAATGTACCATAAACGGGATTTTACGATGTATAAAAGAGAAATCGCAGGTCAAAACGGCCTGCGATTTTTATGGCTTTAGTTGACAAACAAGTCCGCACGCTTCTCATAATAGACGTTCGTCAAAAGCGTAATGCAAACGTATGTAAGCAGGGAGAACGCCGAATAAGCCACCGAATAGATATCCGTAATGATGGCATAAATCAAGCCCAGGATCCGCATCGCACAAAGAATTCCGAGAAGAACCATGTACATTTTCGGCCCGTTTTCCCGGAAACCAGCCAAGCGGAACCGTACATAAACAGCCAGAACCGCCACTACCACGCTCACGACTCCGTCGACAAAATAGATGACGTTCTGTGCGCCTCCGACCAAACCGCTAAAGAGTACATCAAAATACCCGATCCCATTAGCCAAGTTTGCGATTGCTGATAAAAACAGTTGGAAATAAATCAGGAATTTATGCCACTTCATAGGATGGGTGGGCTGCAACGACATGAACACCTCCGAGGGAACATTGTCCGCGCCGTTTACCGCTGCGCCGCAGATCGTGCAATATAACATATTATCCGGAAGCTCAATGCCGCAGTTTTTACAAAACATCTTCATTCTCCCTTCCTTTTTATGAAATTGCCGGAGTTTCAGTAGTTTCTTTCGTTATTCCCCCGTCAGCCCGTATTCCTCCGCCAGCTTCCGGAAGCCGGGTAAGCTGTTCCGGATCGTCTCATAGCTGACGCAGTAGGCGATGCGCACATAGCCGGGGCAGGCAAAGCTGGAGCCGGGAACCACCAGAATGTGATACTTCTTCGCCCGCTCCACAAACTCCTTTTCATCCTCCGTGGGGGTCTTGACGAACAGATAAAACGCGCCCTGCGGCTTGATGCAGGTAAAGCCGCATTCTTTTAACCCCTGATATAATGCCTCACGGTTCCGATTGTAGGCTTCAATATCCGTCTGTTCCTCCAGACACCGGGCCACAGCACGCTGCATCAGAGACGGAGCGTTGACAAAGCCGGATACTCGCGTGGCGATTCCCGCGGCAGCGTAAACCAGATCATAATCGCTCACCTCGTTGGGGATCACCAGATAGCCGATGCGCTCGCCGGGGAGAGACAGGGATTTCGACCAGCTGTAGCACACCACGGTATTGGCGTAATACTCCGTCAAATAGGGAACCTCCACGCCGTCATAGGCCAACTCCCGATAGGGCTCGTCGGAAATCAGGTAGATATCTGTTCCAAATTCATGCTGCTTTTCCCGCAAAATCCGGCTCATTTCCCGGCAGGTTTCCGCCGAATAGACCACGCCGGTGGGGTTATTGGGGTTGTTGACGATCACGGCCTTGGTTTTCGGTGTAATCTTCTCTGCGAATTCCTGAAGATTGGGCTGAAAGTCCACGGTATTGGGGGACACCACCACCAGCGTGCCGTCGTAATTCGCCACATAATTCCCGTACTCGGTAAAATACGGGGCAAAGGTCAGCACCTCGTCGTCTGGATTCAGGAGCGTTTTGAGGATCACGTTCAGGCCGCCTGCCGCGCCTACGGTCATGATGATATTGTTTTCATCAAAATCCGTGCCGAACCGGCGGTTCAGCTGCTCCGCCACCGCCTTGCGCACATCGGCGTAGCCCACGTTGGACATATAGCCGTGTACCATCAGCGAATCCTCCTGATCGAGGATCTCCCGGATGGCGTTCTTCACCGCTGTGGGAGCCGGAACCGAGGGATTTCCCAGAGAGAAGTCATAGACCTTCTCCGCGCCGAACTCCCGCGCCATATTCTGCCCCTCCTCAAACATGGCGCGAATCACCGAATTGTTATTGGCAAGCTTCTTCATTTTTTCCGAAATCATTTCAGGTTCTCCTTTCGGGTGGCAGCGTGGCCCCATGCCATGGACAGTTCAATGGCGGTACGCCAGAGGCTCCGCAACTCCATCCGGGTTTCCGGCGCCATATTGGGGGTAAAAATTCGATCCGTCTTCTGTAGTGCAGACAGTTCCTCCGTGCCGCTCCAGACTCCGGTGGCAAGTCCCGCCAGATAGGCCGCACCGGCGGCGGTGGTTTCCACCATCTGGGGACGGATCACGGGAATCTCCAGCAGATCCGACTGGAACTGCATCATAAAATCGCTCACCGAAGCGCCGCCGTCTACCCGCAGCTCCGCCATGGGCGTCCGGGATTCCATCGCCATGGTGTCCACCAGATCGCCCACCTCATAGGCAATGGACTCCAGCACCGCCCGGCACATATGCGCTTTTCCGGTGCCGCGGGTCAGTCCGAAGAAGCTGCCCCGTGCATCCACGTCCCAATAAGGCGCGCCCAGCCCCGTAAAGGCGGGGACAAAGTACACGCCGTCATTGCCGGAAAGCGTCTCCGCCTGCAAGTCGCACTCATGGGCGGCGGCGATGATATGGCACTCGTCCCGAAGCCACTGAATGGCAGAGCCGGCGTTAAAGGCGCTGCCTTCCAACGCATAGGTGGTCTTTCCGTCCAGACTCCACGCCACGGAGGTAAGCAGTCCCCGGCTGGAGCGGACGCTCTCGGAGCCGGTGTTCAGCAGCGTAAAGCATCCGGTGCCATAAGTATTCTTGGCCTGCCCCGGCGCAAAGCAGCCCTGCCCAAACAGCGCCGCCGCCTGATCGCCTGCCGAGCCGGAAATCGGCGTACCCGCCAGCACCGCCAGCCCCTTGAGATGCGGATCCACGGTGCCGTATACCATGGAGGAGGGGACAGGCTCCGGCAGCATACACATTGGAATATTCAGAAGCCCGCACAGCTCCTTGTCCCAGCAAAGCTTGTCGATGTCAAAAAGCATGGTGCGGGAAGCGTTGGAGTAGTCCGTTACGTGTGCCTTTCCTCCGGTGAGATTCCAGATCAGCCAGGAATCCACGTTGCCGAACAGGATCTCGCCCCGTTCCGCCCGCGCCTGCAGGGAGGAATCCTGATCCAGCAGCCAGCGGATCTTGGTACCGGAAAAATAGGGATCGATGAGCAGTCCCGTCCGGCTGAGAATCAGATTTGCCGCACCATCGGCGGTAAGCCGGTCACAGATGGATGCGGTCCGGCGGCACTGCCAGACAATTGCGTTGGAAACGGGCTTTCCGGTGGCCTTATCCCAGAGGATCGTGGTTTCCCGTTGATTGGTGATGCCAATGGCAGCAATATCCGTTGGACTGAGGCCGCTTTTTTCAAAGGCCTCCGCCATTGCCAGAAGCTCTGTAGAGAGTATCTCCATGGGGTCATGCTCCACCCAGCCGGGCTTTGGATAATGCTGGGTCAGGGGATATTGCGCCTTAGTGACAATGGCGCCGGTTTTATCAAAAATAATGGCACGTGAGGAGGTTGTACCTTGATCTACTGCCAGTACATAGCCGTTCATAGCTGCACTTCCTTTCAAAATATAGTTTCACAGATTATTCCGGGATTGTCAATGAAAATTTGATTTTCGCTCTTCCGTCAAAAAGATAATCGTCATTCTGAACGAAAATACGGGCTGTTTCTTGTATGTTCTCAATTATCTGGTATAATAAATAGAATTCTATTGGAGCGGAGTGATACCCTATGAAGCGTACATTGCGGCGGGAGAGCATTTCCCATCTGCTGCCCCGTATCATTGCCTGCGCCCTGCTGACGGTGCTGTTTTTCGGTCTGTCTGCCAAGGGGCTGTTTGTGATGCTGCGGGGGCCGGTGAGCCTTTCCGGCGAAAATCCCGAAACCATGAAGGGGGACTATGTCTCCTTTGATGCCAGCGAGGTGATTGTGGCCTTTGCCAACCTCACCTCAAAATCCGACAGCGGAAGCAGCACCCTGAAAACCTATTATCTGCTGCCCGCAGGCGACGGCACCTATCTCGCCGTGATGGACAGAAAAGAGCATCACGCCGACGTGATGGACAAGGCCATGGATCAGAGCCATGAATACTATCTGGGCGATTTGGAAACTCTGACCCAGTTGGGTACCGTGTCCGGTACCGCTGTAACACTGGAAGACGATATGACCGGGTTTATGGTGGACTGCATTGAGAATTATCAGCTCCCCGGCTACACAGAGGACGGCGATACCGCCGCACTAATCCGTCCCATTCAGATCAATCTGGATCAGGCCGGGCTGTTCTCCACCACGCTGACCCTGATCTTCGGGGGCGCAGGGCTGCTGTTCCTGCTTCTGACGCTGGCGCTGCTGATCCCCGCCCTGACCGGACACTATCAGAAGAAGGCCATGGCAGCGGTTCTTGCAGAGCATACCGCCGAGGAAGCTGAGGCGCTGTTCAAGCAGGCTGAGACTTTAGAGCGGGTCAAGGTAGGGGAGTACCTCTGGTATCAGAAGGGGGCGACCACACACGCGGTAAAGGTCGCTGATCTCATTTGGGGCTATCCCATGCCGGAGCCGCTGGTGGTCAGCAAGTACCGCTGGGTGGTGGCGCTGTATTACATGGATCAGAAGATGATTCAGGTCTGCTTCCGGAATCAGGGGGACTGCAAGAAGCTGCTGGACGCCATTGCCGCCCAGCGTCATCCCTTTATTTCCGGCTACACCAGTGATCTTTCCCAGAAGTTCCAGCAGAACTTCGAGGGCTTTGTCCGGGCTGCGGAAAAAGCTGCAAAGGAATAACGCAAAGAGGATGCTGCAATAGGCGGCATCCTCTTTTTTCGGTTCCTCAGAGATTTCTACTTGCTGGGTGATTTTTGCCACTCCTAGCAGGGGAGATATCAGCTATGCTGACAGAGGGGGGCATTGATTTTAAAACGTCAGGCGCATGTCATACCATACCGCGCCCCCGTGCTCCGAACCACTTTTCCCCATGCAGACATAGCCCATGGACTCGTAAAAGCCAATCTTCTCCTGCTTGCAGGTGAGGATCACGCCCTTCTGACCGCCATCCTTTGCCCGGCTGACCAGCGCCGCCATCAGTGCCTTGGCAATGCCCCTATGCTGATAGTCCGGGTCTACCGCCAGCCCGAACACCGTCTGCCACGGGTTCGTAAGGGAATGGGGGCAGTCCGGCTCATACAGCTCGTCCCCCAATACCGGCGTATCGGTGCAGCAGCCGTTGATGAGCCCAATGATCCCGTTCGTGGGGTGCTCCGCCACCAGAAACCGCTCCGGGAACAGTTTGATCCTTGTTTGGAAAGCTGCGCGGGTCGCCGCCTCCGCTTCGGGGAAGCAGCGGTTTTCTACCCGGCATACCGCGTCCAAATCTTCAGGTAGTGCTGTTCTGATCTGATATTCCATTGTATCTCGTCTCCATATTGTGTTGATTTCCCGGTTATTGTATCAGCATCCCGCCCGGATTGCAAGTCAGCCGTTGCATAATCCCCGGTCGGATGCTATAATGCACTCATGATCCTGCTACGCGGCATAGCGCGCGGAAGCAGACGGGAGGCGACTATGAAATTTACAAAGATGCAGGGCATCGGCAACGACTATGTCTATGTCAACTGCTTTGAGGAACACATTGACGATCCCGCCGCGCTGGCGGTGACGATCTCTGACCGGCACTTCGGCATCGGCTCCGACGGGCTGATTCTCATCTGCCCATCGGATATTGCCGACTGTGAAATGGTGATGTACAACGCCGACGGCTCCCGCTCCCAGATGTGCGGCAACGGGATACGATGTGTGGGCAAGTTTATCCATGACAAAGGTTTAACCGATAAAACCACCGTCACCGTAGAGACGCTGGCTGGCGTGAAGACACTGGAACTGCATCTGGGCGCAGGCGGAAGGGTAGAAACCGTTACCGTTGATATGGGTGCGCCGATTCTCATTCCCAATGAAATTCCTGTCGTTGGAGACGGTCAACAGTTTGTCGCACAGCCCCTCACCGTTGACGGAATGGAGTGGTTTGTTACCGCCGTTTCCATGGGAAATCCCCACGCCATTGTCTATGTGGAGGATACCGACACGCTGGAGTTGCCCGCCATCGGCCCCGGCTTTGAGCATCACCCGGCTTTTCCGGAGCGCACCAACACGGAGTTTTTGCAGGTGCTGGACCGGCATACCATTAAAATGCGGGTCTGGGAGCGCGGCTCCGGCGAAACGCTGGCCTGCGGCACCGGCGCCTGCGCCAGTCTGGTGGCCTCGGTGCTGAACGGAAAGACCGACCGCAGCGCCACATTAAAGCTGCTGGGCGGCGATTTGGAGATTCGCTGGGACGATGAGACGAACCACGTGTTTATGACCGGCCCCGCAGCCTTTGTATTCGACGGAGAATACCCCGCCCGCTGAATTTCCCTCTCTTTGATACGAATCTGCCCCGGAGCATTCTGATTGCGGAATGCTCCGGACTTTTTCTGCGGAAAAAGCGTCAGAACAGCCCATTTTGCCCCGTTTTGCAGTGAAGTCTGCAAATTTTCGCATTTCCGCTCCCGTTTGCGCTCTACTGTGCTGAAGAAATTAAATTTTTGAAAACGTTCATTCATTTTCTTGCAGTCACATAATTACGAAATGCAATTCATAAATTATCAACCATCATTTATTGCAATAAATAGCCGGTTTTATCACTTTTTCCTGTTGACATATGCAAGACGGGATTATATAATGTTCATCATAATCCATTAAATTGCAAGAGGATACGCCATTTTTGCCAGTATTCGAAAATTTCAGGCGTATTCCATGTATCCACGAAGAGGTGTTATGCATGAACGAGCAAAGAAAACCGACTCCACCCCTTTACGATCCCTCCTTTGAGCATGACAACTGCGGCATCGGCGCCATCGTCAACATCGACGGCACCAAGGACTATGCCACAGTGGACAACGCCCTTGCCATTGTAGAACGTCTGGAACACCGCGCCGGCAAGGACGCCGCCGGGGAGACAGGCGACGGCGTTGGCATTATGCTGCAAATCCCCCATGAGTTCTTCCATGCTGTGATGCAGGAGGAGGGCGTAAACATCGGGGAAGAGCGGGATTACGGCGTTGGCATGTTCTTCCTTCCTCAGGATGAGCTGCCCCGGAATCAGGCCAAAAAGATGCTGGAAACTATCTGCGAAAAGAAAGGCGTCCGGCTGTTGGCATGGCGTGAGGTTCCCACCGATTCCAGCGTACTGGGCAAGAAAGCGCTCGACTGCATGCCCTGCATTATGCAGGCGTTTCTGGCTCGTCCGGCGGACTGTGAAAAGGGGCTGGCCTTTGACCGGAAGCTCTATATTCTCCGCCGGGAGTTTGAGCAGAGCCATGAGGACACCTATGTTTGTTCCATGTCCAGCCGCACCATCGTCTATAAGGGCATGTTTCTTGTCAAGCAGCTCCGGCAGTTTTATCTGGACCTTCAGGATACCCGCGTAAAATCCGCCATTGCCATGGTGCATTCCCGTTTTTCCACCAACACCAACCCCTCCTGGCAGCGTGCTCATCCCAACCGTTTCATCGTCCACAACGGCGAAATCAACACCATTCAGGGCAACGCCGACCGGATGCTGGCCCGTGAGGAGACCATGGAGACCGGCGTTTTCTCCGAAGACGATCTGGGCAAGGTCTTCCCGGTGATCAACGCCTCCGGCTCTGACTCTGCTATGCTGGACAACACTCTGGAATTTTTAGTCATGAGCGGTATGGAGCTTCCCAAGGCCGTGATGATCACCATTCCAGAGCCGTGGGTCAATAACCGCGCCATGAGCCAAAAGCGCAAGGATTTCTATCAGTACTACGCTACCATGATGGAGCCGTGGGATGGCCCTGCCTCCATTCTGTTTTCCGATGGCGACCAGATGGGCGCTGTTCTTGACCGCAACGGCCTGCGGCCTTCCCGGTACTATATCACCGATGACGGGCGGCTAATTCTTGCCTCTGAGGTTGGCGTACTGGATATTCCAAACGAAAAGATCGTGAAGAAAGCCCGTCTTACCCCCGGCAAAATGCTGCTGGTGGACACTGTGAGGGGCTGTGTGGTAGAGGACGATGCGCTGAAGGAGCATTACGCCAGCGCCGCCACCTACGGTCAGTGGCTGGACAATCAGCTGGTCTATCTGGCGGATCTGCCCATTCCCAATCACTCTGTGCCGAAATATACGCCCTTTGAGCGTGTCAGAATGATGAAGGCCTTTGGTTACACCTATGAGGATCTCAAGCTCTCCATCGCTCCCATGGCGCTCACCGGCTCCGAGCAGCCCACCGCTATGGGTATCGACACTCCGCTGGCCTGTCTCTCCGACAAGCATCAGCCCCTGTTTAACTACTTCAAGCAGCACTTTGCTCAGGTCACCAATCCGCCCATTGACTCCATCCGGGAGGAAATCGTCACCGCCACCAACGTCTATGTTGGCACAGACGGCAATCTTCTGGAAGACAAGGAAGAAAACTGTCATGTTCTGCGGATCAATAATCCCATTCTCACCAGCCTCGACATGCTGAAAATCCGCAACATGAAAAAGCCCGGCTTTAAGGTGCATACCGTTTCGATTCTCTGCTATAAGAACACCAGCTTTGAAAAAGCGCTGGAGCAAATCTGCAACTCCGTAGACCGTGCGTATCGGGAAGGCTACAATATCATCATTCTGTCTGATCGTGGCGTGGACGAAAACCATGTGGCAATTCCGTCCCTGCTGGCAGTCTCCGCTGTGGCGAAGCACTGCGTCCGCACCAAGAAGCGCACCGCTCTTGGCCTGATCCTTGAAACCGCCGAGCCTCGTGAGGTACATCATTTCGCAGCCCTTCTGGGCTATGGAGCCTCCGCCGTCAATCCCTATCTGGCGTTGGAGGGGATTCAGGGCATGATTCAGGACGGTCTTCTGGATAAGGATTATTACGCCGCTGAGAAGGACTATACAGGCGCCATTCTCCACGGCATTGTCAAAATCGCCTCGAAGATGGGCGTTTCCACCATCCAGTCCTATCAGGGCAGTCAGATCTTCGAGGCCATTGGCATCAGTCAGGACGTCATCGACCACTACTTTACCGGAACCATCAGCCGTGTGGGCGGTGTCGGTCTGAAAGAGATTCAAGCGGATGTTCATGCCCTCCATGACAAGGCCTTTGACCCGTTGGAGCTTTATACCAACGAATCCGTGGAGTCCGTGGGCATCCACAAATACCGGGCAGGAAAAGAGCGGCACCTGTACAGTCCCATGGTCATCCATTTACTCCAGCGCTCCGCCATGACCGCCGACTATGAAAAGTATAAGGAATATGCCGCTCTCATCGACAACCCGGACAATATTATCAATCTACGGGGCGCTATGGAGATTCAGTTCCCGGAGGGCGCTGAGATTCCCATTGACGAGGTAGAGTCCGTTGACAGTATCGTAAAGCGTTTCCAGACCGGTGCCATGAGCTTCGGCTCCCTTTCTCAGGAGGCTCACGAGTGCATGGCCATCGCTATGAATTCCATCGGCGCCAAGTCCAACACCGGCGAGGGCGGCGAGCTGGCCTCCCGGTACACCGTTGGCTCCGACGGCCTCAATAAAAACTCCGCCGTCAAGCAGGTGGCCTCCGCCCGGTTCGGCGTAGACTCCAAGTATCTGGTTTCCGCTCAGGAGATCCAGATCAAGATGGCGCAGGGCGCAAAGCCCGGCGAGGGCGGCAACTTGCCCGGCAAAAAGGTCTATCCATGGGTAGCGAAGACCCGTTATTCCACCCCCGGCGTATCCCTGATCTCTCCGCCGCCCCATCATGACATCTATTCCATTGAGGATCTGGCTCAGCTGATCTATGACCTCAAGAATGCCAACCGGGACGCGAGAATTTCCGTCAAGCTGGTATCCGAGGCGGGCGTCGGCACTGTTGCCGCCGGCGTTGCCAAGGCAGGCGCGCAGCTGATTCTGATTTCCGGCTTTGACGGCGGCACCGGCGCAGCCCCCAAGACCTCCGTACAGAACGCCGGCCTCCCATGGGAGTTGGGCGTGGCGGAGACCCACCAGACGCTCATCATGAACGGTCTGCGCAGCCGCGTGATCGTGGAAGCAGACGGCAAGATCATGACCGGGCGGGACGTTGCGATTGCCTGCATGCTGGGTGCGGACGAATTCGGCTTTGGCACCACGGCGCTGGTGTGCATGGGCTGCATCATGATGCGGGTCTGCAACAAGGACACCTGCCCCATGGGCATTGCCACCCAGAACCCGGAGCTGCGCAAGCGCTTCATCGGCAAGCCTGAATACATCGTCAACTTCATGCGCTTTGTGGCGCAGGATCTCCGTGAGATCATGGCAAAGCTGGGCGTGCGTACCGTCTCCGAGCTGGTGGGCCGCAGCGACTTCCTCAAGGTACGGGAGGATCTCAAGGGTACCCGTGCAGGGCTTCTGGATCTCCATCAGATCCTTGACAATCCCTATGTTGCAGAGCGGGAGGGGAATACCTATAACCCCGCCGACCACTTTGACTTCAAGCTGGAAAGCACGCTGGATATGCAGGTGCTGCTGAAGGAGTTCAAGAAGAACCTGAAAACCGGCGCAAAGAAGCAGGTTTCCCTGAAGGTTTCCAGCACAGACCGCTCCCTTGGCACCATTCTGGGCAGTGAGATCACCAAGAGCTTTGGCGAATCCCTGCCGGAGGACACCTTCACCGTCAACTGTACCGGCGGCGGCGGTCAGAGCTTCGGCGCATTCGTCCCCAAGGGGCTGACCCTCAAGCTGGAGGGCGACAGCAACGACTACTTCGGCAAGGGCCTTTCCGGCGGCAAGCTGATCCTGTATCCCCCGAAGAACAGCGTCTTCAAGGCCGATGAAAACATCATTGTCGGCAACGTTGCCCTCTACGGTGCGACCTCCGGCAAGGCGTTTATCGCAGGCGTTGCGGGCGAACGGTTCGCCGTACGGAACTCCGGCGTTTACGCGGTCGTTGAGGGCGTGGGTGACCATGGCTGCGAATACATGACCGGCGGCAGAGTGGTAGTGCTTGGCAGCACCGGCAAGAACTTTGCGGCAGGCATGTCCGGCGGCATCGCCTATGTGCTGGACGAGAACTCCGACCTGTATCTCCGTGCCAACAAGGAGATTGTTGCACTGGAATCTGTTACCAGCAAGGCGGATGTCATGGAGCTCAAAGCCATGATCACCGAGCACGTGGAGGCCACCGGCAGTGAAAAGGGCAAGGAGGTTCTGGAGCGTTTCTCCGAATACCTGCCCAAATTCAAGAAGGTCATTCCCAATGACTATAAGATGATGCAGAACATGATCGTGCGCATGGAGGAAAAGGGCTTCAACAGTGAAGAGGCTCAGATCGAAGCCTTCTATGCCGCCACCAGGAACGCCTGAGGAGGGATTACAAATGGGAAAACCCACTGGATTTATGGAGTATCAGCGTCAGGATTGCCATGTGATCCCCCCGGAGGATCGCATTGGAAACTGGAAGGAGTTTAAGCCGCTGCTGTCCCGTGAGGAGCAGCAGAAGCAGGCGGCGCGCTGCATGGACTGCGGCGTACCCTTCTGTCAGGCGGGCATGATGTTCGGAAACGCCGTTTCCGGCTGCCCCCTGCACAATCTGATTCCCGAATGGAACGATCTTATCTATGAAGGGAACTGGGAGCAGGCCTATTACCGTCTGCGCATCACCAATAATTTTCCGGAGTTCACCGGCAGAGTCTGCCCCTCGCCCTGTGAAAAGGCATGCTCCTGCAACTTAAACGGCGACCCGGTGACCTGTCACAACAACGAGCTTGCCATCATTGAAAACGCCTTTAACCGTGGGCTGGTCAAGCCCCGGATCCCCAAGGTGCGCACCGGCAAGAAGATCGCCGTCATCGGTTCCGGCCCCTCCGGGCTGGCAGCCGCCGATCAGCTCAACCGCCGGGGACATTCCGTCACCGTGTTTGAGCGCTTTGACCGGGCAGGCGGTCTGCTGATGTACGGCATCCCCAACATGAAGCTGGATAAGTCCGTTGTCCTCCGCCGCATCCACCTGATGGAGGAGGAGGGCGTGGAATTCATCTACAACGCCAACGTGGGCGAGAACATCGACGCTCAGGAGGTGCTTTCCGAATATGATGCAGTAATCCTCTGCTGCGGCGCTTCCAATCCCAGAGATCTCACCGCGCCGGGGCGGGATGCAAGCGGCATCTACTTCGCCGTGGATTATCTCCGCGCCAACACCAGGAGTCTGCTGGACTCCGCTCACAGCGATGGGAATTTCATCGACGCCAAGGGCAAAAACGTGCTGGTGGTAGGCGGCGGCGACACTGGAAACGACTGCGTCGGCACCGCCATCCGTCAGGGCTGCAAGCATGTCATGCAGTTCGAGATGATGGGCAAGCCCCCGGTGGAGCGTCTTCCCTCCAATCCATGGCCTCAGTGGCCCAACGTCCTGAAAACCGATTACGGTCAGGAGGAGGCAATCTATCTTCAGGGGGAGGATCCCAGAATCTACAACACCACCGTGGAGGAATTTTTGAAGGACGAGCAGGGCAAGCTCACCGGAGTTACCGCCGTAAACCTCAGTTGGGAGGGCGGCAAGATGCAAAAGCTGGACACTTACCAGATGGACGTAGACATGGTGCTGATTGCTGCGGGCTTTCTGGGCTGTCAAAGCTATGTGGCGGACGCCTTTGGGGTGACCCAGACCCCCAGAACCTGCGTTGCCACCGAGAACGGCACCCACAAGACCTCCGTTCCCAAGGTATTTACCGCCGGTGATATGCGCCGGGGTCAGAGCCTTGTGGTATGGGGCATCCGCGAGGGCAGGGAAGTGGCGCGTGAGGTGGATACCTACCTGATGGGCTATTCCAATCTGGATGCGGTAGAATAATTCAGTTGCATATAGAACAACCTGCATGGCAAAACGGAGCGATTCCGTGCCATGCAGGCTGTTCTTGTTTTTTTAGGATTCCTCCAGCACTTTGCGGCACATGTCCCGATATTCCTGCCGCACCGCCTCCGGCTCCAGAATTTTCACTCTGCCGGAAAAACTGAACACCCATGAATAAAATACCGGAGACAGCACAACCTCCGCCGTCAGAGTCACCGAGCCGTCTCGCTGTGGAATCATCATGGCGCTGCTGCCGAACTTATCCACGGCATTGTTAATAAGGCTGCGCGGAAATTGAAGCCGAACCCTGGTTTCACTGCCGCTGAACATACCGAATACCTGCCGGGAATAGGCTGCCAGATTCAGCTCCTGATACTGCTCCTGACAGAGCCGGGGCGTTCCGGTGAGCTGAATGTCCGCCATTCGGTCCACCCGATAATGGGTCTTGCCCCGGTTTTCGGTGTGAGCCACCAGATAATAGTTTTCGCTGTCCCAGCACAGGCCGTAGGGAGAAGCCCGGTACAGCTTTTCTCTGGACCGCCTTGTGCCGTCAGGCTGGTAGTCGAGATAGCGGAATGTGATCTCGCTATTTTGATCAATGGCCTGATACAGTGCGTCTACATTGTAGTAAATGCTCTCGTTTTCCGCCTTGCTCCGCCCCACCAGCTGTAGCTGCCTCCGGAGCTGTCCGGCGTTATAGCGGCTGGTCAGGGTACCAAGCTTTCCGATCAGCTCATAGGATTTTTTTTCGGTAATGCACCGGGAGCACTGCACCGCATCCGCCAGCAGCTTGAGCTCCGCCAGCTGGAATGTCCGGCTCCCCAGATAGAAGCCCCTGTGGCTGCGAATGATATCCATGCCCTGCTCGCCAAGAACGGCCAGATCCCGGTAAATACTCTTCCGCTCCGATGGAATATCCCGTTGCCGGAGCATCTGCTCCAGATCAGCGGCGGTGAGCCGATGTGTTTCATCACTCTCCCGAAGCATAATCTCCTGCAGTGCCAGCAGCCGCTGCTTTCCTGCTTCCGTTTTTGCCATGTCCCATCGTCCTTCCTTCGGCTTTGGGTTTAGTGTACCACAGCTTTCATTCTCCTGTAAATACCCGGTTCTATTTTACTCCAAACAGGTCGTTTTTCCTGCGTTTTTCTTGCAATTTGAGGGATTATCTGCTATATTAAATCAATAACCCATGAAGCCCTTGGAGGATGCCCATGAAGATTCTGGTTGTCTCTGATATCGAAAGCAAGTTTATCTGGGATCATTTTGACCCGGAGCGGTTCCGTGACGTTAAAATGATCATCTCCTGCGGAGATCTCTCCGCGCGATATCTGTCCTTTCTTGTCACCATGATCCCATGTCCGCTGTTTTACGTTCCAGGAAATCATGACAAAAAGTATGAGAAAGAGCCGCCGGAGGGCTGTGTCAACATTGACGGCAGGATCGTAGAGTATCGGGGCGTCCGGCTCATCGGGCTTGGGTGCTGTAAAAGCCCGCATCCCTGTCTGCATGAATATTCCGATGAACAGATGTGGCGCAAGGTCAAGAAGCTGGAGCCGCATATCCGCCGGAATAAGGGCATCGACCTGTTTGTAACCCATGCCCCGGCGCTGGGACTTGGCGATGGCCCCGATCTGTTTCACGAGGGCTTCCAGTCCTTCCGGTACATCGATGACGTGTATAAGCCCGCCATTCATTTCTACGGTCACCGCCATCTGGGGGAGAACCCCATGGATCGACGTGCCATCTATCCCTATAACGAATCCATGATGATCAACGCCTGCGGCTATAAGCTGGTAGACTATGATCCCGGCGTACCGATGGAAGCACCGCCAGGCACTCATTCCATTGTGGATATGCCCACACCAATGCCGCCCCGACGTTTTCCCTTTGGCGGTCGTCCCAAATAAGTTGTTCTCCCGTCCCTGCGGTTTCTCTGCCGGGACGGGTTTCTGCGAAATATGCATCTTTTTCCTTCCGAACACATTGATTCTGTCGTTTTCGACTGTTTCAGCGGATAATTTACACGGCGTTTAGAAACATTACACAAAGTTTACTTTACCTCTTTCCGTTTCCGGCTCTATCTGGTATGATATGCGTTGAGGGGATGCAAATGAAAATTTATATCGTGGAGGATGATCCCGAAATCCGTGAACTGGAGAGCTATGCCCTGACGTCCTCCGGTTTTGAAACAATGGAATTTCCAGACGGATCGTCTTTTTTTGAGGCCCTGCGGCGGGAAAAGCCCCAGCTTGTTTTGCTGGATGTGATGCTGCCCGGTGAGGATGGCCTTTCTATTCTGAAAAAACTGCGCACTCAGGCTGACACCGTCAACCTGCCCGTCATTCTGGTAACCGCCCGCTCCACTGAGCTGGATACCGTGCGCGGTCTGGATCTCGGCGCTGACGACTACATTACAAAGCCCTTTGGGATCATGGAGCTGGTCAGCCGTGTCCGTGCCAGAACCCGGCATATTCCCGACGATA
>CAJKSU010000048.1 GCA_905202605.1 uncultured Eubacteriales bacterium | reverse complement strand
CAGCCACATCTTGCAAGAGAACCATTTTTCTATAGAATTTCAGGCACCTGAGCCGTCCATCAGATCTTATCGCAGATCAGCTTGCCCATTTCCACGGTGCCGATAGGATCGCCCTCACCGGCGATATCTGCGGTGTGCCACCCCTCTGCCAGCACTGCGTCCACCGCCTGCTCAATGGCGTCAGCCTCCTTGGGCAGGTTGAAAGAATAGCGCATCATCATGGCAACGGACAGAATCGTGGCAATGGGGTTGGCCTTGTTCTGACCGGCAATATCCGGCGCAGAGCCGTGAATCGGCTCATACAAACCGGGAGCCGTATCGCCAATGGAGGCGGAGGGCAGGAGACCGATGGAGCCGGTGACCATCGACGCCTCGTCGGACAGGATATCGCCGAACATATTCTCGGTCACCACCACGTCAAACTGGCTGGGATCCCGGACAATCTGCATGGCGGTGTTGTCCACCAGCATATCGGAATACTCCACGTCGCTGTACTCCTCTGCCAGCTTGTGCATGATGCTCCGCCACAGGCGGGAAGTCTCCAGCACGTTGGCCTTATCCACGGAGGTAACCTTCTTCCGGCGAAGACGTGCCAGCTCAAAGGCACGGCGGCCAATCCGTTCGATCTCCTTTTCGGAGTAGGCCATCAGGTCGGTGCATTCTATGCCCCGATCCTCCGTCTCATAGCGGTCACGCTTGCCGAAGTAGATGCCGCCGGTAAGCTCACGAACCATCATCAGGTCAATGCCCTTGTCCACCGTCTCCTTTTTCAGGGGAGACGCATCCGCCAGAGCAGGACGCAGGGTGGCGGGACGCAGGTTTGCATACAGGCCCAGCGCCTTCCGAATGGCAAGCAGCCCCTTCTCCGGGCGAATGTCGGCGGGGCAGGAATCCCACTTGGGTCCGCCTACCGCACCCAGCAGCACCGCATCGCAGGCCTTGCACTTCTCCTCGGTGTCATCCGGGAAGGGCTTGCCGCAGGCGTCAATGGCGCAGCCGCCCAGCAGCACGTCGGTATAGGTAAAGGTATGTCCGAACTTCTCCCCGATCTTACCCAGTACCTTCACTGCCTCGCCCACTACCTCAGGGCCGATGCCGTCGCCCCGAATCAGCGCAATTTTATAATCCATGGTATTTTTCCTCCTTATTCCGCCAGACCCCGTGCCTTGAGGGATTTCAGCAGGCCGCCTGCCTCGATGATGCCCTGAATAAAGGGCGGGAATGCGGCGGCATGGTAGGTCTGACCCTTGGTTTCATTGACGATTTCGCCGGTTTCAAAATCCACAGACACCTTGTCCCCTGCCTCGATGCCCTCCGCAGCCTCCGGGCATTCCATAATGGGAAGGCCGATATTGATGCAGTTGCGGTAGAAGATCCGGGCAAAGCTGGAGGCGATGACCACAGAGATGCCGCTGGCCTTGATGGCGATGGGGGCATGCTCACGGGAGGAGCCGCAGCCGAAGTTCCAGTCTGCCACCATGATGTCGCCGGGCTGTACCTTCTTGGCAAAGTCCGCATCAATGTCCTCCATGCAGTGGGAGGCAAGCGCCTTGTGATCCGGCTCGTTGAGGTAACGGGCAGGAATGATAACGTCGGTATCCACGTTGGAACCGTACTTATGAACATTACCGGTAATTTTCATGGAAATCGCTCCTTTCTTAAAGATCGTCCGGGGTGCAGATGGTACCCTTCACCGCAGAAGCAGCCGCAACAGCGGGAGAAGCCAGTACGACCTCGCTCTTTACATGACCCATCCGACCCACAAAGTTCCGGTTGGTGGTGGAAATGGCACGCTCGCCAGCGTAGAGAACGCCCATATGTCCGCCCAGACAGGGGCCGCAGGTGGGAGTAGAGACGACTGCACCGGCAGTGATGAAGGTTTCGATCAGCCCCTCCTTCAGCGCCTGCATGTAAACGTCCTGCGTTGCGGGAATCACGATGCAGCGAACGCCGTCCGCTACCTTCTTCCCCTCCATGACCTTTGCGGCAACCCGCAGGTCGGAGATCCGCCCATTGGTGCAGGAGCCGATGACGCACTGCTGAATGTCCATGCCCGCCACTTCCCGGGCGGTCTTGGTGTTGCTGGGCAGATGGGGCAGAGACACGGTCGGCTCGATGGCGGAGAGGTCGATCTCGATGGTTTTTTCATACTCGGCGTCGGGATCCGGCTCATAGGCCGTCCACGGACGATTCACGCGTCCGGTCATGTATTCCACGGTCTTCTCGTCCACCGGGAAAATGCCGTTCTTTGCACCCGCCTCGATGGCCATGTTGGCGATGGTGAACCGGTCGTCCATGGAAAGAGATGCCACGCCGGGGCCGGTGAACTCCATGGACTTATACAGTGCGCCGTCCACGCCGATCATGCCGATGATGTGCAGGATCACGTCCTTGCCGGAAACCCATGGCTGGAGGGAGCCGGTGAGATGGAACTGGATGGCAGCGGGAACCTTGAACCACGCCCGTCCGGACGCCATGCCCGCGCACATATCCGTAGAGCCGATGCCCGTGGAGAACGCGCCCAGCGCACCGTAGGTGCAGGTATGGGAGTCTGCGCCGATGCAGCATTCGCCAGCCGCGATCAGTCCCTTTTCCGGCAGGAGCGCATGCTCGATGCCCATGGTGCCAACGTCGAAGAAGTTAGTAATGCTGTGCTTTTTTGCAAAGGTTCTGGCCTGAAGGCTCAGCTTTGCGGCGTTGATATCCTTACATGGGGTAAAGTGATCCAGTACAATGGCGATCTTATCCTTGTCAAAGACCTTGGTAAAGCCGGCGTTTTCAAACTCCGTAATGGCAACCGGGGTGGTAACGTCGTTGCCCAGCACCAGATCGAGCTTTGCCTCGATCAGCTCGCCCGCAGCAACCGATGCTTTTCCCGCATGGGCCGCCAGGATTTTTTGTGTCATGGTCATTCCCATAGTGAATTCCTCCTTGTTATGCTTGGCAGTCCATTGATGGACTGCCATATTTCTTGCGACTATTATGACATAATGCTTGCAGAAAGAATGTAGCACGTGTTACAATCTAGGCAGGAAAACTCCAAAAAGGTGGGAATTTCATGTATTATGACAGCTTTTCTTCTCCGGAGGCCGGGCTGCCTCAGGGATTGTTCGCGCCATTCTTTGCGGCGGGGCATCCGATGTCCTATCCCAAGGGGCAGATTATCTACATTCAGGGACAGGAGCCGGAATATCTCTACTGCCTTGGCTCCGGGGCGGTGCGGACACTAATGACCTCGGACGAGGGCGAGGTGCGTCTGCTCACCACCTACGGGCCCGGCAGCATCTTTGGGGAAGCGTCCTTTTTTGACGGAATGCCCCGCGTTTCCACTGCGGAGGCCGCAACGGACTGCAAAATCGTCCGGCTGAGCCATGACAAGGTGTCGGAGCTGTTCCGGGCGCATCCGGAGCTGGCCTCCGCAGTCATCACGTATCTTGCCCGAACGGTGCGGCTGCTCAGCGGTCACGTGGACACCATGAGTTTTCAATCCGCCCAGCAGCGGCTGATTACTCTGCTGTTAAATCATCCTCAGCGGGATGTGATCCATGTGACCCACGAGGAGCTGGCGGCAGCCCTTGGGCTTAGCCGGGTCACGATCAGCCGCCTGCTGGGGAGCTTTGCCAGACAGGGGCTTTTAAAAACCGGCTATGGCACCATTATGCTGCTGGATCGAGAGCGGCTGGGAGAGCTGGCGTAAGGCCAGATACCGATTCCATCCTTTCAAAGTTTGTTTTCGCTTTGTTCATCGGGCGTTCATAATCCTCCGGTATGCTTTAAACATAGAAACCGGAAGGCGATACGCTGATCGCCGGGGAAATATCCCCGGATGTGCTGACAGCCCGCCGCCGGAAGAAAGGCCGGTGTTTCCAGAAACAATTCTTTGATGGCAATGATTACAATCTGACAATTCTCCTTTTATATACTCACTTTCTTTTATATTGCATTTGTCCGGGACGATCCCGGCGCATCCCCCGCTGCGGCTCAAGGCACCGTGGCGGGGGGTGTTTTTCTGTCAAAGGCAAAACGAACGCACCGGAGCAGCTCCGTGCGTTCGTTTTTGTTATGTCTCCGAAGACTCCGTGATCTCGCCGGTATAGTTCCGGGAGAAGATCTCCCGTACCCGCTCCGGATCCTCGGTCTGTCCCAGCGCCCACATGAGCTTGGTCACGGCAGCCTCGGTGGTCATATCTCCTGCCGGTATAACTCCCGCATCCAGCAGCTTCCGACCCACCTCATAGATGGTGAAGTTGCTTGGCTCATACAGGCACTGGCTGCACGCCACCACAACGATGCCCTTCTCCTCCAGCATCCGCAGCTTCTCCAGCAGATCCCGCCGGTGGAAATGCATGCCGCCTGCCCCGAACGTCTCCAGCACTACGCCCCGATAGCCGATCTCCGCCAGATGGTCAAACAGCTTCGGATTGGTATTGGGGATCAGCTTCAGCAGGAACACATCCGTGGACAGCCGATCCTCCAGCAGCGTTTTTTCCTCCGACGATGGCACCTGCCGGTCATAGACCCGCAGGCCGTCAGCGAAAATCTCTCCCAAATATCGGGCGTTGACGCTTTCAAAGGCGTCAAATCCCATGGTTCTGACCTTCACCGCCCGGCAGCCCCGGATGATGTGCCGGTTAAATGCCACCGACACCCCCTGAATGTCCGCCTCCACCGCCGCCAGCGCGCAGAACAGATTGTTCCGGGCGTCGGTGAGCATATTGTCCATGGGAATCTGAGAGCCGGTGAACACCACGGGCTTATGGAGGTTTCTCAGCATAAAGCTCAGCATGGAGGCGGAGTAGGCCATGGTATCGGTGCCGTGGGTAATAATAAAGCCGTCGTAATCGTCAAGGCTTTCATAGACGCTCCGAGCCATGATCCGCCATTCCTCCGCCTGAACGTTGGAGGAATCCAGACTCATGATCTGCCGAACCTCTACCTGAAACCGCCCATTGAGATCACCGAGACAGGATAGCAGCTCCTGCCCGCTCATCTCCGGCTCCAGCCCGTCCGCACCGGGGCGGGACGCAATGGTTCCGCCGGTGCTGAGCAGTAAAATTCGTTTCATCCTGTTTCCTCCTCAGTCCTCATCAAAGGGAACGTCATCCTCTCCATCCGGCTGTGCCGCATCCGCCGCCTTGGCCTTGGGATTCAGTCCAACCATACCGTCCCACTGCTCTCTGGTAATCAGCACCTGCCGTGCCTTTGAGCCTTCAAAGGGGCCTACGATGCCCTTCTCCTCCAACTCGTCCACGATCCGCGCCGCATGGGCATAGCCCAGCTTCAATCGGCGCTGGAGCATGGAGGTGGAGGCCTGTCCGGTGTCGAGCACCACTTCCACTGCATCTGGCAGCAGCGGGTCGCCGTCCAGCTGCATGCTGGTCTGATCCGGGTCGCCGCCGGAGCCGCCCTTTCCGCCGGTTTCCGTGACGTTCTGCTCGATTTCCCGGAGAATTTCATCGGAATAATCCGCCTCGGAGGAGGTCTTGACGAATTCCGCCACCTCCTCGGCCTCTTCATCGGTGATAAAGCACCCCTGTACCCGGGTGGGTTTTCCCGCGCCCAGCGGCGCATAGAGCATATCGCCCTTGCCCACCAGCTTCTCTGCGCCGCCCTCATCCAGAATGATGCGGCTGTCGATAGCCGACGCCACCGCAAAAGCAATGCGGGACGGAATATTCGCCTTCATGATGCCGGTGATCACATTGGTGGAGGGACGCTGGGTGGCAATCACCAGATGCATCCCTGCCGCACGAGCCTTCTGGGCGATTCGGACAATGGAGTTCTCCACTTCCTTCGCCGCCACCAGCATCAGATCCGCCAGCTCATCGATGATGATCACAATCTGCGGCATGGGCGTCATATCCGGGTTCCGCCGTGCCAGCTTGTTATAGCCCTTGAGATCCCGCACCTTATAATCCGCCAGCAGCTGATACCGGCGCTCCATCTCCGTCACCGCCCATTGGAGGGCGCCGGCGGCCTTCTTGGCGTCGGTGACCACAGGGATCAGCAGATGGGGAATACCGTTGTAAATACTCAGCTCTACCATTTTGGGGTCGATCATGATCAGCCGCACCTGTTCCGGTGTCGCACGATACAATAGCGAAACAATGATGCTGTTCATGCACACAGACTTACCGGAGCCGGTGGTACCGGCGATCAGCAGATGGGGCATCTTGGCGATGTCGCCAATGATATAGTTGCCGCCGATGTCCTTACCAGCCGCAAAGGCCAGAGGCGAATCGTTCTTCCGGAATGCATCGCTGCTGAGCACCTCCCGGATAGGAACGGAGGTGGTGATGCGGTTTGGAACCTCGATGCCAATGATGGAGCTTTTCCCCTGTACCGCCGCCACACGGACGCCGCTGACCCCCAGTGCCAGCGCAATGTCCTCATGAAGGGAGGTGATCTTGCTCATTTTTACACCGGGACGCAGCTCCATCTCATATCGGGTGACCGTTGGACCACGCACCACATTGTCAATCTTGATATCCACATTAAAGCTGTGGAACGTCTCCTCCAGCCGCACCACATTGGTGCGCATTTCCTCGGTGTTATCCTCCTTGGAACCCAGCGCTTCGGACAGCATGGTCATGGGCGGATACTGGTAGGGCGGCGCCGCCTCCTCCCCGGCCTCCTGATCGGTACGGGCTTCAATTTCCATAGCAACCTCTGCTGCTGCCTGAGCAGCCTCATTTTTCGTCACCTTACCGGTCTGCTCCGCCGTCTCCGCCCCTTGTGCGATTTCGGTTTCTGTCAAGGTTTCCACTGGCGCTTCGGCATGTGGGATCGGGATAAATTTCTCCTCCGGCTCCCGCTGAGCCGCCCATGGATCATCCATTTCTGCAACAGCTTCCGATGCTGCATGCTCCGTCAGGACGCTGTCCAGCTTGGAAGTCTCGTCCTCCTCCATCAGCAGTTCAAAGGGGTCTTTGGATTTCTTCCGGCGTTTTCCGGGCTGCTCCGGCTTCTGCCGCTTTTTGCCGCCAAGGAACATGAAGTCGTCATCCTCCAGCTCCTCCGTCTCCTTCCGCTTCCGCGCCGGGGGCGCATCGTCAAAGGGAGAATCCACGCCGCTGCGGCGGCGCAGTCCCGGCAGAGTCCGTTCCGTCTCCTGACGGGGCGGACGGGTCGCCAGCACCCTTAAATCCTCCATGGTCATTTCATGGGTCACCGTGATCGGCTCCGGTTCCGGCTGCTCCATTCTCTGCTCCTCCAGCTGCTTTCGGCGCTTCTCCGCCCGCTTGTGGATCAGCAGCGCCGCGTCGATCCGGAACCCCAGAAAAACTCCCACAATCAGCAGCAGGATCAGTACCGGGATTGCTCCGGCCTTGCTGATGCAGAAAATCAGTCCCTGCGCCAAAAGGCCGGGAATCACGCCGCCGGAAGCACCGGACATGCCGGTTCTCCACAGAGAGCCGACCATATGGATGCCGTTTCCCAGACCTGCATAGCAGAGAATGACATGGAGCAGTGCGCTGAACGAAATCACCGTCAGCGCCAGCCCGATACCGGGGCGCACCGCAGATTCATGGTTCCGGAACACCAATCTCCATGCAACAATCAGAAAGGCAAACGGCAGAAGATAAAATCCATAGCCGATCAGTCCCTGTGTTCCCTTGCGGAGCACCGCCAGCACAGCCCCCTGTACCCCCAGCATACTAAGGAGCAGAAACAGCGCCAAAAACGTCAGCACCAGTCCGGCAAGCACCCGTCCAGCCAGACTGGACTTTGGATTCTCCGGCAGTACCTCCGGTTTTTTCTGTTTGGATTTCGCACCGGCCCGCTGGGCAGCAGTTTTCGCCCCAGTGGATTTAGATGCGGTTCGTTTCACCATGTAGACGCCTCCTTCGGATATGGTAAACGGGAAATAGTCCCGATTTGCAGTAAATAATCAAGCCACCAGACTCAGCAGCAGGGATACGATACCCGCGCCCCAGCAGTAATAGGCAAAGCCGCCGATGCCGCCCCGTGAGGTGATCCAGCGCAGTAAACGGATGGAAAAATAGCCGGACACCGCCGATGCCGCCATGCCCGCAGCATACATGGGAAGCAGGCCGGGATCAAAGCCCAGCGATACCGCGCTCACCAGCGACACCACCGCCGCCCCCAGCACCGCCGGAATGCTGATTAAAAACGAAAGCCGCACTGCAAACTTTTTCGGCATGCCCCGGAGCAGCCCTGCGGAGATCGTTGCACCGCAGCGGGAGATGCCTGGCAGCACCGCAATGGTCTGTGCCAGTCCTACCAGCAGTACATCCAGCAGACTGATGCTCTTTTCCGGCTTTTCCGCCGGAGAATAGCGTCCTGCCGCCCAGAGAATGCCGCCTGTCACCAGCAGCATCAGTCCCACAAACACAGAGCTTACCATCATCCGCTTTGCCAGTCCCTGCAGTGCAAGGCTCAGCACCAGCGGCACGGTTCCCACCAGACAGAAAATCCCCAGCCGCCGGTTCTCTCTGGCACGGGGCGTTCTTCTCCCCCGGTCATGTCCCACCCCGATCAGTCCGAGCAAGCCCCGCCGGGCATAGCGCACATCCCGCCGAAACCCCCACAGAATGGGCAGCAGCGTCCCCACATGGAGCAGCACGTCAAACATCAAATCGGCTTCATCGATATGAAAAATATTTTGCAGCAGCACCAGATGACCGGAGCTGGATACCGGCAGGAATTCTGTAATTCCCTGCACCAGCCCCAGTAGCACTGCAGTAAGATACGTCATGGATATTCCTCCGATTTCGGATTCCGTTCCGGCTTCCGTTCCCCCTGGATCGAAGGCCGTACAGGATATTATAGCACGCCCCCTTAGAAATTTCCAGAACTTATTGTCGAAGCCCTGCCCTGCCGGGATATCTCTGCAAAAAAAATCCTTGCGAAATGTAAAGTCTTTGTCTACAATGTATGCATACAAATTAGAACTGGAGGAATACTCATGAAAAACGCCTATCCCCATTTGTTGGAGCCCATCCGCATCGGCAAATTCATTCTGAAAAACCGGATGCAGTCTTCCAACTCCCTGCCCCACTTCTCCCAGGGGCCGGAAGAATACCCCGCAGAGGCAACCATGGCGCATTTTATTGGCCGCGCCCGTACCGGCGCCGCCTTTATCACACTGGGCGGCATGGATGATAATCTGGAAAATCCACCGCTGCCCGATACATTGGACGTCTCTCACTTCCCGGATTTCGATATTCACAACGCAAAATGTCAGAACTATCTGGTGGAAATGATCGAGGCCATTCACTACACCGGCTCTATCATGAGCGGTTCTCTATTCTCTGCCAATAAGAAATATCGCTATACCAACGAAAAGGATGAGGTAGAGATCATCGACGCCAGCTCTCCCGTCAGCTCCGGCGCCCTTGCCTCCATGGACTATCAGTTCGTGGGAGATGAGATCAGCGGAGAAACGCTGCGGAAGATTGCGGTCAGCTATGGTCAGCGTGCCGCATTCTACCAGCGCCTTGGTTTTGACGCTGTCACCATTCACATGAGCTATCGCGCCCAGCTTCCCGGTCAGCTGCTCTCCCCGCTGAGCAACCGCCGTACTGACGAATTCGGTGGCAGCTTTGAGGGGCGCTGTCGTTTCCCCCTGCTGATGCTGGAGGAAATCCGCAAGGCTGTGGGCAATAATATGCTCATTGAAATTCAGTTCTCCGCGGAGGAGCCGGAGGGCGGCTATACGCTGGAAGAGGGCCTTGAGTTCCTGAAAAAAGCGCAGAAGTATGTGGATATTGTTCAGGTTCGCTCCGCTGACGGCGACTATAACCATCCCATTCCCTTTGAGCTGAACCCCACCCCCTTCCTGGAGCTGACGGCAAAGATTAAGGCCGCAAATCTCGACTTTGTGGTATCCAATGTAGGCGGCTACTTTGATCCCGAAATTGCCGACCGTGCCATTGCCGAGGGCAAGCTGGATATGGTTGCCATGGCACGTGCATGGATCTCCAACCCCGATTACGGCGATAAGGTCTATGAGGGCCGGAAGGATGATATCGTTCCCTGCCTTCGCTGCAACAAATGCCACGGCCGCGGCAAAAATGATATTATGACCACCGTATGCTCCGTGAATCCGAAATTTGGCTTTGAAATGGTCGATCGCTATGTTGGACAGCCTGCCGGTCCCAGCAAGGAAATCGCCGTGATTGGCGGCGGCCCCGGCGGCATGCGCACGGCGCTGTACCTTGCCGAGCGCGGACATAAGGTGACCATCTACGAGAAGGAGCAGGAGCTGGGCGGCGCAATCCGTCACGCCGACTACATTCCCTTCAAGTGGACCCTGCGGGATTATAAGAACTACCTGATTCATCAGGTTCACAAGCACGGCATCAAGGTGGTGCTTGGTACCGCCGCCACCCCGGAGATGGTGGAGGATCGGTATGACGCAGTCATCGCCGCTGTGGGTGCGCAGCCGGTGATCCCCGGCATTCCCGGCGCAAAGGGCGAAAACGTCACCGTTGCCACCGATGCCATTATGCATTCCGAGAAAATCGGCAAAAACGTTGTGGTCATCGGCGGCGGCGAGGTCGGCGTGGAGACCGGCATGTTCCTTGCCCAGAAGGGTCACAGCGTTACCGTCATTGAAATGCGGGATCAGCTGGCTGCGGATACCACCGTCATGCACTACCGCTCCATGTTCACCGACGCATGGGAGGCCATCCCCGATTTCCACTATGTGCTAAACGCCACAGCCAAGGAGATCACCGCCGACCATGTGACCTACACGGACAAGGACGGCGTGGATCACGACCTGCCTGCGGATTCCGTGATCCTGTCTGTGGGCATGCGCAGCAAGGCCGATGAGGCGCTTTCCTTCTACGGCACCAACCCCGGCTTCTACATGGTGGGCGATTGCCGGAAGCCCGGCACCATCCAGACCACCAACCGCAGCGCCTATGTGATCTCTCAGAACATTTAACCCCATTATTCCAGAAAAAAAGCAGAAAGTGCGGAGAACTTCCCACTTTCTGCTCTTTTTTTATTTTCCCTCAAGCTCCTGAGACTTCTCCGGTGACCTCTCCGCCGTTTTTTCTGCGGCCTTTCGCTCTGCCTTCAGGCGCTTTGCCTCTTCCTTTTCCCGTTCCTTCTTCGCTTTGGGATCCTCCTCCGGGTGCTTCTCCCGGATCACGGACAGAATCTCCTCACAGGCAGCCTTTGCCGCACAGGAGGTCAGCGCCAGCCGCATGGCGGCAACCGTCAGCTCCGATTCCGAAAGTTCCGGGTCGATAAATTCATCCGTCCGGGCATAGGCCTCGTCAATGCCGCAGAGCAGCTTTTCATAAAACGCTCGCTCCGCACCGGGCTGGATCTCCTGATCCAGCAGCAGCTTCATATCCTTTACCGTCAGGACATTTTTCAGCAGGCCAATGGCGGTGAGATAAATGAGATGCTCCTTATGATAGCGCTTTCCGCAGGCACGGGGCAGCAGCCCGTCCTTCACATAGTTATTGATCATCGCCGAGGTCATGGACGGCACCTTGCCGCCAACGCTCTGCCGGGGCAGATAGGACACCACCTGATCCATATACAGATCAATGTCCGGCAGGGTATCCCAGTCCTCCGGACGATCCTCCCCCAGAAGCACTTTGATTTTTTGGATCTCCTCCATGGGGCATCCTCCTTCCAATTTTGATTATTATATCATAGAATCATCAAAATGTGAAGGGCGGCAGGGTACTTTCTCCCTCCAGTGCGATATGCCGGAGCTGCCGGTTCTCAAGGATCATATAGCCGTGGCAGCTCCCCGCCTTGGGAATGGACACCGAGCCGGGATTCACATAGTAGTGCTCCCCGTCCCGCCGGATCTCCGGCACGTGGGTATGCCCGCACAGCAGGATATCCCCCGGCATCACCGGAAGATCCAGATTTTTATGCCCATGGAGCAGGTACAGGGTCAGTCCGTCGGCAAATACCACCCCGAACTCCGACAGCACCGGGAACTCCAGCACCATCTGATCCACCTCTGCCTCGCAGTTGCCCCGGACGCAGAGAAGCTGCGCCTTCCGGGCATTCAACAGCTCGATCACCTGCTTCGGCGCATACTCCCTTGGCAGGTCGTTCCGGGGGCCGTGGTATAGCAGATCCCCCAGCAGGATCAGCCGATCCGGCTGCTCCCGCTCCATGGCCTCCAGCAGCAGGCGGGTATAATACGCCGAGCCGTGGAGATCGGACGCAATCATAAGCTTCATATGGGATTCCTCCGATCCTACAGCGCTTCCGCACGGCGAAGCCACGCCTTGGCAGACGCATCACTGGGCATTCTCCAATCTCCTCTGGGGCTGAGGCACACCGAGCCGACCTTCACGCCGTCAGGCAGGCAGCTGCGCTTAAACTGCTGGGTCACAAACCGGCGGTAGAAGTTTTTCAGCCACTTTTTGATGGTTTCCCGGTCAAAATCCCCGGAAAACGCCATATTTGCCAGATAGAAAATCTTCTCCGGGGTATAGCCAAAGCGCAGAACATAGTACAGGAAGAAGTCATGCAGGGCATAGGGGCCTACAATGCTTTCGGTTTGCTGGGCGATTTTCCCGTTTTCATCCGGGGGCAGAAGCTCCGGGCTGATGGGCGTATCCAGCACATCCCGCAGTACCTCGGTGCTGTCCGGGAAAATTTCAAACTCCACCAGCGCATCGATCATCCAGCGGATCAGGGTCTTGGGGATGGCGGCATTGACGCCGTACATGCTCATATGGTCGGCGTTATAGGTACACCAGCCCAGCGCCAGCTCGGAAAGATCGCCGGTGCCGACCACCAGACCGCCCACCTTGCCCGCATAATCCATCAGCACCTGAGTGCGCTCCCGTGCCTGAGAATTCTCAAAGGTCAGGTCGGTAACGGCCTTATCATGCCCGATATCCCGAAAATGCTGCTCCACCGCCGCCGCAATGGGAATGGTAACGGAGGTGACCCCAAGGGTCTTCATCAGCTCCAGAGAATTGTGGAAGGTTCGATCCGTGGTGCCGAAGCAGGGCATGGTAATGCCGACCACATCGGTTTTGGGCCGCCCCAGCTGCCCCATGGCCTCCACCGCCACCAGCAGCGCCAGCGTGGAGTCGAGGCCGCCGGACACGCCGATCACCGCCTTGGAGCCGGTCACGGTGAGCCGTTTTTTCAGCCCTGCCACCTGCATTTCAAAGATATCCCGGCACCGCTGCTGCCGTCCCGCACGGTTGGAGGGTACAAAGGGCAGCTTGGAGATGGGATGCAGACTGCCGTCAGACCCTTCTTCCCCCTGCCCACGTTTAAAGCCGGAGATGGAAACGGATTGTACGGCGGCATGATTCACCCGTGCGCAGTCGGCAAAGCTGCGGTTTTTCATGCGGTCAGCGCGAATTCTGCCCAGATCAATGTCCATGGTCAATACATAATCCGTATCCAGCAGCTTCTGATTCTCCGCCAGAATGCCGCCGTTTTCGGCGATCATGCTGTGTCCGGAGAATACCAGATCCTGCGTGGATTCGGTGCAGCCCGCAGATACGTATACATAGCCGCACAAACACCGTGCCGACTGCTGGGATACCAGCTGCCGCCGATAGTCCCGCTTGGCGATGGTTTCATTGCTGGCGGAGAGATTGAAGATCAGCTCCGCACCATTGAGGCACAGCATGGTGCTGGGGGGCAGCGGCGTCCAGAGATCCTCGCAGAGCTCAATGCCAAACCGGGTGCCATCCGGGAGGGTAAACAGGGTGCTGTGCATAATATCGACGGGGTAGTTGTCTTTCTCGTTATCGACCATCCCCAGCTCGCTGGCATAAACTACGCAATCGCCCAGCTTGTAAAGATCCTCCGCCGTGGAGAACCAGCGCTTCTCGTAGAACTCACCGTAGTTGGGCATGTACATCTTCGGTACAATGCCCTGAATCTCCCCCCGGCTCAGCACCACCGCACAGTTATAGAGCTGCCCCCGTACCTTCATGGGGGAGCCGATGATCGCCATGATCCCCAGCTCCTTCGTTACAGTTGCCAGATGGCGGATTGCATGGAAGCAGTCCTCCAGCAGGGTGTTCTGGAAGAATAAATCCTGACAGGTATAGCCGGTCAGGCACAGCTCCGGGAACACCGCAATGCCGCTCCCCTCTGCCGCCGACTGACGCAGCTGCTTCTCTATTTTCTCGCAGTTGCCCATCACGTCCGCCACCTCAATGGCAGGTACGCAGCAGGACACGCGGATAAAATCAAACATGATCCTCACCTCGATCTCATATTGTTCCCATTTTACCCCGAATTCCAGTCCGCGTCAATAAAAACAGCCGGAGTTCTCCCGCTCCGGACACAAAACGCCCGGCGGAGCTGCAATTGCTTCCACCGGGCATACCCAAGCCTACTTCTTTTTCGTCTTCTTCTGCGCTGCAAGGATGGTCTGTTCTTCCTCCTCCAGCTGAGAAAACAGATCGTTGAGCGTCCACGCGGCATTGGTGTCCGTCATGACAGCCCGGTGCGCCTTTTCACGGGTGACCTGACGGGACAGGTCAATGAGCAGCTTCAGAAGCTCCCCCTGCGCCCCGGCAAACACCGCCATGCGCTCCGTAAAGCCCGGCGCTTCCCCATGTTCCTGTGCTTTCCCGCCGGATACCACGCTGTTCAGCGTTTCTCCAAACTGCGTGCTGGGAACGGAGATCACCCGCAGCATGGGAAAGCCCCGAAGCAGGAACCGCCACGCCTTTTCCTCCGCCTCCGTATAGTTGCAGAGGATCACGCTGGGGGCGGTCATACTGTCCCCTCCGCTTTCTTCTGGAAGGTGAAGCCTACGGTTTCTGCTCCGCAGTGGGAGGAAATAACGCTTCCGGCGCGGGCGGTAATGACCTCCCGAAAGATGCCGGAATCGCGGGTCAGCTGCACCAGATGGTCAAAAAGTGCCTGATCGATGCCCGCATGGTAGACGCAGGCAATGCCCCCGTCTCCCACCTGCCGGGCAAGATTCAGCTTGTCCTTTAAAAACCTTTCAAAGGCGTCAGGCGTTTTCCCCCGGTACTTCTTCCCCACGGAAAGGGTTCCCTCCGCCATTTCAACGGCGGGCTTGATTCCCAGAATATTGGCCCCCAACGCCGTAACGGTGCTGCACCGTCCGCCCTTTGCAAGGTAGGTGAGCTTTGCCACAATGAAGGACGTATTGGTGCGGTTCACCAGCCCCTGAATCTGCTCATAAATCTCCCGAACATCCAGCCCCTCATCCCGCAGGCGGCAGGCCTCAATGGCAAGCAGCCCGCCGGAGCAGCTGAGCGCCTGAGAATCCACCACATAGACATCCTGCAATTCAGAGGCCGCAAGCATAGCGTCCTGACAGGTGCTGGAGATGCCGCTGGACAGGCCAATGTGCAGCACCGCATAGCCCCGGCAGGTAAACCGCTCAAAGAACTCCCGGTATTCCTCCGGCGGAATGGCAGAGGTGGTAGGCAGCACGCCCTTTTCCTCATAAGTGGCATAGATATCATCCGGTGTGATGTCAATGCCGTCCCGGAACACGTTGCCATCCTGATGGATATACATACTGGTAATCTGAATGGCATACCGCTCCCGCATCTCGTCGCTGAGATCGCAGGCCGAATCACAGGATACCATAATCGGTTTTGCCAATTACCCTTCCTCCTTTACAAGATGGGCGGACGCCTGATAGATCTCCTTCCGAAAATCCGGCTCCGGGCTGAGCCGCTCAAACATCACCCGATAGCCATACTTCTTCGCCGCAACCTCCATATGTGCCATGGCAACGCCCACATCCAGACACTGGTAGTAGTTGAGCTGATTAAACTTCAGCAGCTTGTTGTTCTTTCGGTAGATATGGATCC
>CAJKSU010000047.1 GCA_905202605.1 uncultured Eubacteriales bacterium | reverse complement strand
TTTTCTGACGAAAAATCTCTCGTCAGACTCTCTTGCCGATTTATGCGGTATTGCCATAATGAAAATCCCCTTCGGCGCTGAATCCGAAGGGGATTTTTGCGTTATGAGTGTGTGATGGGCGGAGAATAGCTGGAGGCGGTGAGAGGCTGTATTTGGGGTTGGAGCGCGGCAGCGTGTCCGGCAGCCCAAAGCTCAGAGACTACCATGACTCCGATGGGGAGCAGCAGCATCCCTGCAAACCCGGCGAGACGATATCCGGCGTAGATGGCGAACAGAGTCAAAAGAGGACTGACGCCCACCTGTGCGCCCAGAAGCTTTGGCTCCAGAATGTTGCGGCTCAGTGCGGCAGCCGCATAGAGCACCATCAGGCCGATCCCCAGCCGAATATTCCCGGAGATGAATTGCAGCAGTCCCCACGGCAGCAGAACGGCACCGGTGCCAAACAGCGGAAGTGCGTCCAGCAGAGCAATCATCAGCGCCGGAAGCAGCGGGAAGCTGTAGCCCAGCAGCCACAGGCCGCACAGCAGAATCAGAAACGTAATTCCCATAAGAAGCAGCTGAGCGCGCAGCCAGCCGGTCAGCACGGTTTTTATACTGGCTTTCAGTCGTATGCAGTGGCTCAGCAGGGGCGGAGAAAGATGCGCACGGCAGATGGCAAGGAGCCGGGGAAGCTCTGCGGCGGCAAAATAGCAGGACAGTACGGTAGTCAGGAGAAACAGCAGTGTGTCCGGAAGCTTTCCCAGAAAGCCGTAGACCAGAGAAAACAGCCGCTCATAGAGCGAGGCAGCGAGGGTGCCGCCGGAATGTACGATTTTCTGCGCCCAATCGGAGAAGGCGTCACCTACCCCGCCAGGAAACAGCTCCGACAGCGTCTCGGCCCAATGTCCAAAGGCGGAAAGTCCCTGAGATGCGGACTCAATCAGCGCGGGCAGCCGGTCATAGAGTGTCAGCAGCTGGCGCATCAGCAATTTTGCAAGCAGCCAGAAAGCAGCGGCCAAAATGGCAAGCACACCGGTTACTGCCAGCGCTGCACTGCTCCCGCGCCGGAGGGAGAAATACTGCTGAAGCAGACGGATCAGCGGCGTCAAAGCCATTGCAGCGCCGATGCCCAGCAGAAACGGGAGTAGAAAGGGAAGCAAATACTTCAGACTGAACAGAGCCAGACCTGCACTCAGAGCGTAGAACAGAATTCGCCGGGTTTTCCTAGAAAGCTCCATGAATATACCTCCAGAACAGCGGGGTGACAGATGGTACAAAAAAACTGCAAAATTAGTGGGATATTTTATGGAAGTGTCCGTTGCAAACGGACAGATAACGTGGTAAGATAGACCGCAATACAGAAACAAATGAACACGAAGGACGGACAAGGGGGAGCTATAAGTGGATAAAACACCGAAGTACTATATTGTAGAGGCGGCGGCACTGCCGGAGGTATTCCTGAAGGTTGCCGAGGCAAAGCGTATGCTGGATTCCGGCGAGGCCACAACGGTAGGCGAGGCCACCAAGGCAACGGGGATCAGCCGCAGCGCCTTCTATAAATACAGGGATGCAATGATGCCCTTTCAAAATCTTATGGCGGGGCATATTATTACATTCCAGCTGATGCTCAAGGATCGCACCGGCGTACTGTCCGGTATACTATCCATTTTTGCCTATAATGGCGCAAATATACTCACCATTAACCAGAATATTCCCACCAATGGCTGCGCCATCGTAACCATTTCGGCGGAAACCAGCGAGCTGCACTGTTCCGTGGAGGATCTGCTCAAGCGTATGGGCAATCTGGACGGTGTGCTCAAGGCGGAAATCGTGGCGGGCTGAAAGGAGAAGCAGCGTGGCAAAAATAGCGATTTTAGGGTTTGGAACCGTAGGCTCCGGCGTGGCGGAGGTGCTGACAAAAAATGCCGGTTCCATCGCCAGAAAGGCCGGAGAGCCGGTAGAGATCAAATATATTCTGGGACGGCATGATTATCCCGACAGCCCGTTCCGGACGCTGGTAGTGCAGGATTTTTCGGTGATCGAGAATGATCCGGAGATCAGTGTGGTAGCGGAGTGCATCGGAGGTACCGGTGCGGCGCGGGAATATACACTGCGGGCGCTGAAGGCCGGAAAGAGCGTGGTCACCTCGAATAAAGAGGTAGTGGCGGAATATGGCGATGAGTTTTTTGCCATCGCACGGGAGAAAAATGTCAACTATCTCTATGAGGCATCGGTAGGCGGCGGAATTCCAATCATCCGTCCCTTGGGCTCCTGTCTGGCTGCCAATGAAATTTCAGAGATCTACGGCATTTTAAATGGCACAACCAACTATATTCTGACTAAAATGATAAAGGAAGGACTGCCTTTCGACACGGCGCTGAAGCAGGCGCAGGAAAAGGGCTATGCCGAGGCGGATCCCACGGCGGATGTAGAGGGCTTCGATGCCTGCCGGAAAATCTGCATTCTGGCATCGCTGGCCTTTGGACGGCATATCGTTCCGGCGCAGGTTCCCACTCAGGGCATTACTCGCGTAACGGCGGAAGATGTGGCGCTGGCGGAGGCTGCGGGAATGAACATCAAGCTTCTGGGCAGAGCGATCCGGCAGGAGGATGGCAAAGTGACGGCCTATGTGGCGCCGCACCTCATCCCCAAGGAACAGCAGCTCGCCGGCGTGGAGGACGTATTCAACGGGATTGTAGTGCGGGGCGATGCCATTGGCGATGTGATGTTCTATGGACGGGGTGCAGGCAAGCTCCCCACCGCCAGCGCCGTTTCTGCGGACATCATCGATGCGGTCAAGCATAAAGCATACCGGCAGAACATGGACTGGGCGCCCGGCGGAGACGATGTGGTGGGCAGCGTATCGGCGCTTCCGCTCTGCTGGTTCCTCCGCACGGAGGAAGCGCCGGAACGGATCACTGCGGCGTTTGGCGAGGTGAAAACCGTGTCTGCGGCGGCACTGCCCGGACAGACGGGCGTATTGACCGGCCCCATGACAAAGACGGAGTTGGAGCGGCGGCTGGCAGCTTGTAAGGTACTTACCTGCCTGCCTGTTTTGGATTAATTTCATGGTCTGGAGGATAGTATGGCACTGATTGTTCAGAAATTCGGCGGCAGCTCGGTTGCCAATGCCGAACGAATCCGGCATGTGGCGGAGATCATAACCGGGAGTTACAAAAAAGGAAATCAGGTGGTAGTGGTACTCTCTGCACAGGGAGACACCACAGACGACCTGCTGGAAAAGGCGGCGGAGGTCAATCCTGCGGCCTCCAAGCGGGAAATGGATATGCTGCTGACCACCGGTGAGCAGATGTCCATTGCGCTGATGGCGATGGCAATTGAGAAGCTGGGCTTCCCGGTGGTATCGCTGACCGGCTGGCAGGTGGGTATGGAGACCACAGCGGCCTATGGTGCGGCACGGATCAAACGGGTCGGCGGAAGCCGGATTCAGGAGGAGCTGGATCAGAATAAGATCGTTTTGGTGGCCGGCTTTCAAGGAATCAACAAATACGGCGATGTTACTACGCTGGGACGGGGCGGATCGGATACCACGGCGGTGGCACTGGCGGTGGCGCTGCGGGCGGATCTGTGCCAGATCTATACCGATGTAGACGGCGTATATACCGCCGACCCCAGAAAGGTGCCGAATGCAAAAAAGCTCGACGCCATTACGTTTGATGAAATGCTGGAGCTTGCCTCGCTGGGCGCACAGGTGCTCCACAACCGCTCTGTGGAAATGGCAAAGCGGTACAATATGAATATCGAAGTGCTCTCCAGCTTTACTGGAGCGCCCGGAACCATCGTCAAGGAGGCTGTAAAGAAAGTGGAAAAGACATACATCAGCGGCGTAGCGCAGGATAAGAATGTTGCACGGCTGGCAATTGTGGGCCTTCGGGATGTTCCCGGCGTGGCGTTTAAGGTTTTTAACCTGCTGGCAAAGGAAAAGGTCAACGTGGATCTGATTATTCAGTCCATTGGCCGTGCGGATTCCAAGGATATCAGCTTTACGGTGGCAACGCCGGATGCGGAAAAAGCATATGAGCTGCTCAAGGATAATCAGGATGCGCTGGGCTTCGATCATGTAGATATCAATCAGGACGTGGCAAAGGTTTCCGTGGTGGGCGGCATGGTAGATAATCCCGGTGTGGCAGCAACGGTGTTTGAGGCACTGTATGAAGCGCATATCAATATCAAGATGATTTCCACCAGTGAGATCAAGGTGTCTGTACTGATCGACAAGGAAGATACGGATCGTGCGGTTTCTGCAATCCACGCAAAGTTCTTTAATTGATATAGTGGCTCCCTCTGCGGCAAAGAAGGCTGCTGCGGAGGGAACTTTTTATATTTTTGAGGACTTATCCCGCAGAAATCGGGGGAAAATATATGCAATGCCCTTGACAAAATAATGTTTTGATAATAAACTGTTTGAAGGATATAACAGTTCCTGCTTTCCGCAAGGTGCGGTGTGCGCCAGCCTGACCAACTGGAATTCAATTGCGAAGGGAGAACATTATGATGGAAGAAAAACAGATGGACAAAAAACAGCCGGTGAAGGAAAATCCCGATGTGGGATTTCTGATTACAAATATCTCCTATGGGATTCGTCAGTACTTTGATAAGCTGTTTGTAGACTACGATGTACCCTATCCCCAGTCGCGGGTGCTCACCCGGCTGTTTGGACAGCTGGGCAAGGGCGATGTGAACCAGAGGGATCTGGAATACGCGCTGGGCATTAAGGCCTCCAGCGTCTCCTCGCTGGTGCGGAATCTGGAGCAGAAGGGCTTTATCCGCTGTGAGCGGCTTCCGCAGGATACCCGAAATAAGCGGGTGCTTCTTACGGAGAAGGGGATGGAAGTTCGCGCTGTCCTTGATAATGCACGGGATCAGGCGGAGGCCAGACTGGTCAGGGGCATGAGTGAGGACGAGCAGGAAATGATGCGCCAGTGCCTGCGCAAGGTGCTGGAGAATTTGGAAGAGGAATAAATCAAACCGGAGCTGGGCAGTTCTTACCGGCTCCGGTTTTTATGTGTAAAAAATGGTTGACAAATGAAGATAATACTACTATAATAGAAAGGCTGTTCAACTGAGCAGCAGATCCTTGCCGCAGACGCGATCTGCGGCCATATGTCCAAAAGGAGGTGCAAACAACATGGCTAAGATTTCCGAAAAGTACGAGGCGCTTTATATCATCAATCCTCAGCTCACTGAGGAGGAGACTCAGGCGCTGGTGGAAAAGTTCAAGGCAATGGTGGAAGCAGAGGGCACCCTCACCGAGGTTAACGAGTGGGGCAAGCGCCGTCTCGCCTATCCCATTGAGGACCTGAACGAGGGCTACTATGTGCTCATGACCTTTGAGTCCAAGCCCGAGCTTCCTGCTGAGCTGGATCGTGTGATGAAGATCACCGACGGCATCATGCGCTGCCTCATCACCACCGTAGAAGCATAAGGAGGACCTGTTCATGCTGAACCATATTGTTCTCATGGGCCGGCTGACCCGTGACCCCGAACTTCGGCGCACCGGCAGCGGGATTGCAGTTGCTTCCTTCACATTGGCTGTTGACCGTGATTTCAAGAGCCAGAGCGGTGAAAAAGAGTGTGATTTCATCGACATCGTTGCATGGAGAAGCACGGGAGAATTTGTCTCCAAGTACTTCACTAAGGGCAGTATGGCGGTGGTATCCGGCAGACTTCAGATCAGAAACTGGACGGATAAGGAAGGCGGTAAGCGCCGCAGCGCCGAGGTCGTAGCGGACAATGTCTACTTCGGCAGCTCCAAGCGCGATAGCGCGTCCGGCGGTTACTCCGAGTATGGCGGCAGCAGCTTCTCAGCTCCGGCCTCCACCGGTTATTCCGCTCCGGCGGCTCCGGCTGCCAACTCTGAGTTCTCCATGCTGGAGGACGATGACAGCGACCTGCCCTTCTGACCTGTTCCACAGACGTACTTTACAAGATAGGAGGAATATCCATGGCTAACGATAGAGCTAGAGGCCGGAAGCGCCGCAAGGTATGCAGCTTCTGTGTCGATAAGGTCGAGCACATCGACTATAAGGAGGCTGCAAAGCTTCGCCGGTATCTGTCTGAGCGCGGCAAGATCCTGCCCCGCAGAACCACCGGCACCTGCGCAAAGCATCAGCGTCAGCTGACCACCGCGATCAAGCGCGCACGTCAGATTGCACTGCTGCCTTACGTCACCGACTAAAAGAGTCTTAAATTCCGTCTTCCGTTGGAGGACGGAATTTTTTTATCCTGTCTGGCATGGCGTTGTATCATTTTCATGCATTTTTGCTGCAAAAAGTGGAGTTCTTCAGGTGTTTTCCCACTTGAATGTTTGGGGGCGGCGGGTATAATAAAGGTCATAGCGATGCTTTTTACATACGGAGGTCTGCCATATGACAAAACGGGAATTATACGAGTCCAAGTTTATCTCTATCCCTCAGGCGCTGGAAAAGATCCAGTCCGGGGATACCATTGCAGTGGGACATTACGGCAATGAGCCGCGGAATCTCCTGCGGCAGTTGCACACCATCCGGGAGCGGGTGGAGGATGTTACCGTATGGATCAATAACCCGTCAGAGGAGTATCCCTTCATTATGGACAATACCCTGAAGGGAAAGATCGACCTGCTGACGGCCTTTTACGGCGGCCCCCTTCGGAAGATCCATGATTCCGGACGGGTGAGCTTCGCACCCCACAATATGCATCTGCTCAGCCAGACTATCATCGAGACAAAGAAGCCTACGGTGTTTATGGCGGCAGTGACCCCGCTGGACGAATACGGTTATGTGTGCATGTCCATGAGCCAGCAGATGGAGCGGGAAATGATGGAGGTCGCGGATCTTGTGATCTTCGAGGTCAATGAAAATATCCCAAAGACCATCGGTACGATCCAGATCCCGGTGGAGAAGGTGGACTTCTTTGTAAAGGCGGAGGGAGACATCTCCTCTGCGCCGGAGTATCCAGTGACGGAGGTGCAGCAGCGGATCGCCCAGAACGTGGCGTCGCTGATCCGGGACGGGGATACCATCCAGCTGGGGATCGGCGGTCTGCCCAATGCCATGGCGGATGCTCTGATGGATAAAAAGGATCTGGGCGTTCATACCGAAATGTTTTCGGATGCCATGGGAAAACTCATGGAGGCGGGCGTTGTCAACAACTACCGAAAGAACCTGCATCCGGGGCAGACCATCTGCGCCTTTGCGTGGGGAAGCAAGCAGTTCTGCAGGTATATTGACCGAAATCCGCTGATCCGTGTGCTTCCGGTCAGCTATGTCAACGATCCGTTTGTGATTGCTCAGAACAACAATATGGTATCTGTGAATACGGCGCTGCAAATGGATCTCACGGGGCAGGTCTGCTCAGAATCTCTGGGCTTCCGGCAGTATTCCGGCACCGGCGGAGCGTTTGACTTTGCCTATGGCGCGTTCCACTCCAAAGGAGGACGGGGCATTCTTGCCCTTGCGTCCACGGCCAAGGGCGGGACAGTATCCAGAATCCAACCCGGCCTGACGCCCGGCTCGGTGGTGTCCATCTCCCGGAACGTGGTAGATTATGTAGTTACGGAATATGGCATTGCCCATCTTCGGGGGAAAACAGTGCGGCAGCGTCGGGACGCACTGATTGCCATTGCTCATCCGGATTTTCGTCAGCAGCTGCGAGAAGAAGCGGACAAACTGATGATCTGGTAAATTGAATCGAAAACGGCTGCTGTAAGTGGTTTGCACTTGCAGCAGCCGTTATTTGCGGCATTTAGTTGCCCACCAGCGTCTTTCGACAAATTGTGGTAAAACGGGAGAGCAGGTGACTGTCATTATCCCGATGGGACAGCAGCAGCATGGTATCCCGCTGACCCTCGTCGATCGGCAGCATGGCAACCTGCTGGTTCTTGTGAACGGCAGCCCGTGCCGGAAGCAGGCAGCAGCCCATTTCCGCCTCCACATAGAGCAGTGCAGAGGGAACGTCACGGGTAGAAAGCAGCACGGTGGCCTGAATGCCGTGGGACTGGAGGGCGGCGTGGAGGGAAGCAGCCTGCTGATCTTCCTTAAGGGGGCTGTAGGCAATCAGCGTCAATCCCTGTAGATCCTCCCACTGAATCCGGGCCTGCCCTGCCAGAGGATGGGAGGCAGGAACTGCCAGAATATAGTCCAGCACCTGATAGGAGAACAATTCCGTGGAGACAATCGCGGCGCGGTGCTGGTAATAGCGCTTGCCCAGCAGCATGGCGTCAATGGTGCGGCCTTGAAGTGCCTCCAGCAGCATCATGTGGTTATCGCTGATGAGCGTGGGCTGCACATCCGGTTCCGCTCGGACAAATTCCTTGAGCGCAGGAACCAGAAAACGGTTGATTGCCTGATCAAACAGACCAATCCGGAAAATAGAGGACTGTACGCCTGCAACAGAGGATGCATGCTCCACGGCACGCTCCAAATCCAGAACCAGAGGACGAACCTGCTCATAAAGCGTCTGTCCGGCCGGAGTCAGCTCCACCGAACGGTTGCTCCGATGAAACAGCAAAAAGCCCAGCTCTTTTTCCAGTGCGCTGATCTGCTGGCTCATGGCGGTCTGGGCAATGAAGTAGTTTCGGGCTGCATTGGTGAAGCTTTTTGTCTCGGCAACGGCGATAAAATAGTGAATCTGTTTAATGGTCAAGGTGAATGCCCTCCTTTGCCGGATTATTATAGCACATTGTGAATGATAAGTAAATTAAGTGGAGCCACTGGTTTTTCGTATTGTACAGAGAATTCATCCTGTGCTATAATTCTGTATAGGATACGTAATAATTTTGCAACAATATGTGTTCAAATGGAACAAAAAGTGCGTTTGATGTCTATATTTCCGGACAAACCGGTGATATAAATATATGAAAGATGGTGAAGTAAGTGAAGAAATTGTTAGCATTGGTTCTGGCACTGTGTATGTGCCTAGGACTGCTGGCAGGCTGCGGCGGAAATGCGGCGCCTGCTGAGTCAAAGACGTCCTCTGCCGCACCGGCGGAGACTCAGGAGACAAAGCCGGAGGAAGCGGCTCCTGCTGCCCCTGAGGCTGAGCCTGACAGCGCCGTGCCTGAGGCTTCTGCTGCGGAGGAAACGACTGCTGTGGGCGAGGGTGAGATCACTCAGCATGCTAAGGATATCTTTGGCGTGGAGGAAGCACCTGCGGAAAACAGCTATCCGCTGGATACCGACGAGAGCCTGACGTTGGTGGCAACCTTCCCGGATCCTCTGTTTGCCTCCTATCCGGGCGGTATGGCAGATTGCCAGATTTATCAGGTGGCGGAGGAGAAGACCGGGGTACATATGGAGTATCAGCCCCTTTCCACCTCTGCATCCGCAGAGCAGTTTAATGTAATGATCGCTTCCGGCGCGTATCCTGACCTGATCGGCTGGGGCCTCAACTACACCACCGGCGACGATGCTGCAGTGGAAGAAGAGATCTACTACGATCTCACCGACTACATTGCGGAGTATGCGCCCAACTACTTTAACATTCTGGCAACCGATGACGAGCTGCTGGATACCGCAGTCACTGACGGCGGTCATATCGTTGGCTTCCACGCGGTTCGTACCGAGCAGACTCTGGGCAAGGCCGGTCTTGCCATCCGTACCGACGAGCTGGAAAAGCTGGGTCTCGACAAGCCCTATACCATTGAGGAGTTTGAGAACACGCTGGCGGCCTTCAAGGATGACGGCATGAAGCAGCCTCTGGTAATGCTGGCGCCCGGCGCCATTCAGGATAACTGGCTGGCGGCTGCATTTAATGTATCCGCATTCTGCAACAGCTTCCCCATGAGCGTAGCGCCCACTTATGTAGAGGACGGCGAGATCAAGTTTGGCCCGCTGGAGGATGGCTTTAAGGAGTACATCACTCTGATTCACGACTGGTATGAAAAGGGCTATATCCACCCCGATTTCGTATCTTTGAACTCCAACTGGAACAGCCCTGACTATGCCAATGCCATCACCTCCGGCGATGCAGGCATCTTCTATGCCGATCAGGGCAATCTGGGCGGCTACAATGAGGCGTCCGAGATCCCCGGCTTTGCCGTGGAGGCGACCTATGACATGCACGCCACCAAGGACAGCATCAACCATTTTGCACAGTATACCAAAAAGTCTGTAGGCAACGGCTTTAAGATCACCACCAACTGCGAGAACATCGAGCTGGCTTGCCAGTGGGGTGACTGGTGGTACTCGGAGGAGGGCAGCCTCCTTGCCAACTATGGCGTAGAGGGTGTTTCCTTCAACTATGTAGACGGCAAGCCCATGCTCAGCGAGACGGTGACCGATGCACCGGAGGGCATGCGTGATGCACTGCTGATCTATGCTTCCAACGATACCATCTGCTGTGTAATTGACCCCGCCGCCGTAACCAGCGGCTACTCCGAGGTGGATAAGGCTGCGCCTGAGATCTGGAACGAGGGCATGGATGATACCATGGTCATTCCTTCTACTGTGACCCTGTCTGCGGACGAGAACACCCGCGCCGCCAACATCTACTCTGACATCGAAACCATCTGTCTGGAGGCCATTGCCAAGTTCATCACCGGCGAAAAGTCTCTGGACGAATATGATGCCTTTGTAGAGAGTATCAAGAGCGCTGGCATTGACGACTACCTTGCCATTCAGCAGGGAGCCTATGACCGGGCCATGGCGGACTAAGCAGCGTCTATACATGCAAAAGCACTGGTAATTTCCACGGTTTTCCTTGGCATCCCAGCAGTTTTAAAGAAATAACGCAATGAGAAGCTTCCCAAATCGGCCTTCCGGTTTGGGAAGCTTTTTCCATAAGAAAATTTAATGGTGCCACTTAATTTATGTGTTGTACACTTCCTCAATGTTGTGCTATGATTCATACGCATTTAGTATCATATTTTGTAGTCAAGTGACAATTTATGATATTTATGTGAAGAAACTGTTCCGTATATTTTCCTGATTCGATCAGGTAATATAAATCTAAGAAAGAATGGTGAGTATTTTGAAGAAATTTCTTGCGATGCTCCTGTCCGCATGCCTGTGCCTTGGTCTGATGGCTGGCTGCGGCGGAAACAGCGACACGGCTTCTTCTGGTGCGCAGTCTGCAGCTCCCACTGCGGCAGCTGACGAGGGCAGCACCGAGGAGAAGGGGACCCCCGCAGCAGATGCCGCTGCTGAGGGCAGCGTAACCCTGCAGGAGGCTGCTGCAAATGCAGACGCTACCTCCTATGCAAAGGAAATCTTCGGCGACGACGTTCAGCCCGAAGAGGTTTCCTACCCTGTGGATACCGATGAGAGCCTGAGTCTGGTGGCTACGTTCCCCGATCCTCTGTTCTCCTCCTATCCCAACGCCATGGCCGACTGCTCCATCTACAAGGCAGCAGAAGAGGCTACTGGTATTCATGTAGACTATCAGGGCATGTCCACTTCTGCTTCCAACGAGCAGTTCAACGTCATGGTTGCTTCCGGCTCCTATCCCGACCTGATCGGCTGGGGTCTGAACTTCGCCAACGGCGATGACGCTGAGGTAGATGAGGATGTTATTCTCGACCTCACCGAGGACATTGCTCAGTATGCGCCCAACTACTATAACCTCCTTTCTACCGATGATGAGCTGCTGAAAACCGCTGTTTCCTCCTCCGGCTACATCACCGCCTTCTATGGTCTGACCACTGAGGACGGTCTGGCGAAGGAAGGTCTGGCGATCCGTACCGATGTACTGGACGAGCTGGGTCTGGACAAGCCCTACACCATCGACGATTTTGAGACCACTCTGGCTGCCTTCAAGGACTATGGCATGAAGCAGCCCCTGATGATGCTGGCTCCCGGCGCCATTCAGGACAACTGGCTCGCTGGCGCTTTTGATGTTGCTGCATTCTGCAACAGCTTCCCCATGAGTGTTGCTCCTACCTATGTGCAGGACGGCGAGATCAAGTTTGGCCCCGTTGAAGAGGGCTTCAAGGACTACATCACCCTGATGCATGAATGGTATGAGAAGGGCTACATTGAGGCGGACTTCATTTCCGACAACTCCAACTGGAACAGCCCCGACTATGCAAATGCCATCACCACCGGCGACGCTGGCATCTTCTACTGCGACTGGGGCAATCTGGGCGGCTACATCGAGGCATCTGAGGTTGACGGCTTTGACCTGGAGGCTACCTACGATATGCATGCCACCGAGGACAGCATTAACCACTTCGGCACCTTCATCACCAAGTCCGCAAGCAACGGCTTCCGGATCACCACCAACTGCGAAAACGTCGAACTGGCTTGCCAGTGGGGCGACTGGTGGTACTCCGAGGAAGGCTCCCTGCTGGCCAACTACGGTGTAGAGGGCGAGGGCTTTGAGTATGTAGACGGGGTTCCCACCTTCACTTCTCTGGTCACCGATTCCGATCTGGGCATGCGTGACGCTCTGCTGGTTTATGCTTCTAACGGCACCATCAACTGCGTTATCGACAACAACGCTGTAGCTTCCGGCTACTCCGAGGTAGATAAGGCTGCTCCGGAGATTTGGGCAAAGGGCATGGACGATGCTTACGTCATCCCCACCTCCATGGCGCTGTCCGCAGACGACAGCACCGAGGCTGCCAACATCTATTCCGACATTCAGACTCTGTGCATGGAGTCCATCGCCAAGTTCATTACCGGCGACAAGTCTCTGGACGAGTTTGATTCCTTCGTTGCGCAGATCGAGGACATGGGCATTCAGGACTATCTGGATATTTATCAGGATTGCTATGATGAATACATGGCTCGCTAATCGCTGAGTTTTCAAAAAACGTCTCCTGCTTCGACAGGGGACGTTTTTCGTCTATCCTGCGGGAATGCGGTCACGTCCCGGCCGCAGCCGGCATAGGCTGAACCAGCGAAAACCCACACGCCGGTGGCTGTGGGGAGGGAGGAATGCGTATGAGCCGGATGGCAATGAGCCAGCTGCCTGTGGGAATGGGCGGCGTGGTAGAGCGGATCGCCTGTGCGCCGGCGCTGGAGATTCGGCTGGAGGATTTGGGGCTGACGGAGGGCAGTGAGGTGCTGTGCCTGCATAAAAGCCCTGCCGGAACCCCTGCGGCCTATGAGATCTGTGGGGCGGTAATTGCCCTGCGGCGGGAGGATGCAGCGCAGATCCTTGTGGAGGCGGCCCTATGAGCCGCCCGCTGCACGTGCTTTTGGCGGGGAATCCCAATGTGGGAAAGTCCACTGTGTTCAATACACTTACAGGGCTGCGCCAGCACACAGGAAATTGGACGGGGAAAACAGTGGCGCTGGCGCAGGGACACTACGTTTATAAGGGCAGGGAATATCTGCTGTCGGATCTGCCGGGGACGTATTCTCTGGATGCCGGCTCTCAGGAGGAGCAGGTGGCACGGCGCGCGCTGCTGGAGGGGGATTTTGACTGTTTGGTGGTGGTGTGCGACGCCACCTGTCTGGAACGGAATCTGATTCTGGTCTATCAGCTGCTGGCACACATACCGCGGATGGTGGTGCTGGTGAATCTGATGGACGAGGCGGATCGGAGGGGAATCCGGGTGGACTGCCAAGCGCTGGAGCACAGTCTTGGGGTGCCGGTGGTAGCTGGAGCGGCAGGACGCGGGCAGGGGATGGAGCAGCTCAAAGAGCAGATTCGTATGGTGGCAGAGGACTATTGCAGACCAAGACCGGCATCTGTTCCTCAGGAGCGGAGTAAGCGCAGCCGGTTGGCGAAGGCCACGGCGGCACAGGTGGTATCCGGCGAGGATCGGGGCAGAGAATGGCAGCTGATGTGGGATCGGATCCTGACCGGGAGAAAAACGGGGATCCCGCTGATGCTCCTGTTGCTGTTCCTGATTCTATGGTTGACGGTGGCGGGGGCAAATGTACCCTCTCAGTGGCTGTGGCGGGGAGTTGTGTGGCTTTATCGGATGGGAGAGCGTGGAATGCAGTGGCTGCATGCGCCGTGGTGGCTTCGGGGCGCACTGCTGGAGGGCGTTATTCTTACGGCGGGCCGGGTGCTTGCGGTGATGCTCCCGCCCATGGCAATCTTTTTTCCACTGTTTACACTGCTGGAGGATCTGGGCTATCTGCCCAGAGTAGCCTATGATTTGGATCACGCCATGTCCCGGTGCGGAAGCTGCGGAAAAATGGGGCTGACCATGTGCATGGGACTGGGCTGCAATGCCGTGGGGGTCACGGGGTGCCGAATCATTGAATCGCCAAGAGAAAGGCTCATGGCAATTCTCACCAACAGCATGATTCCCTGCAATGGAAAGTTTGGGGGACTGCTATTGCTGCTCACGGCGTTCCTGATTCCAACGGAGGGCGGGAGCGCATGGACGGCGCTGGGACTGCTTGGGTGTTTGCTGCTGGGTGTTATGGCGTCTATGGGTGGCTGCCTGCTGCTCAGCAGGACGCTGCTCCGAGGCATGTCCAGTGGTTTTATTCTGGAGCTTCCGCCGTTCCGGAGGCCGCAGGTCGGGCAGGTGGTGGTTCGCTCTATTCTGGATCGGACGCTGCTGGTGCTGCGCCGGGCGGCAATGGTGGCGGTACCTGCGGGACTGGGTCTGTGGGTTTTGCGGCAGATTACGGTCTGCGGCACACCCCTGCTGTCTCTGACGGCAGGGTGGCTAAATCCCATCGGTATCCGGTTGGGAATGAGCGGCACGATCCTGCTGGCGTTCCTCTTGGGCTTCCCGGCCAATGAAATCATTTTTCCGGTGGTGCTGCTGATTGCAGGCGGAGGGCTGGAAACGGACGCTGCAGCATTGGCCTCCGGGCTGGCGTCTGCGGGGATGGATTGGCACAGCGCATTGTGTACGGCAATCTTCCTGCTGCTGCATTGGCCTTGCGCCACCACCTGCCTGACCATTTTTCATGAGACAAAGAGCCTCAAATGGACGTTGTGGGCGATTCTGCTGCCCACCGGCTTCGGAATGGCGCTGTGCCGGATTGTACACTTGGTTTTAACGGCAGCATCAATATAATAATCATAATTATATTTTATAGTAACCGTATTGACATTTACAAGTCAAGGGCGTATACTGAAGACAGTAATCCGGACGGGAGGTTCCGATCATGAAAGAAAAGTTCAGTGAAAAAGGCAGAGATCCTTATGACGGCCTGCGCCCCTATTCTGCGCTGACCCATGCGGTGGGCATTGTGCTGGCACTGGCGGCACTGGCGATTCTGCTTCATATGAGTATATCCATGGGCTTTGGCGCGGTGACCGTTACGGCAGTTTCCGTGTATGCGGGGAGTATGCTGTGCCTCTATACGGCAAGCACGGTGTATCATAGTCTCAATACAAACGTTCAGGGGCGGCTGTTCCTGCGGAAGCTGGATCATGTCATGATTTATTTTCTGATTGCAGGTACTTACACCCCTATCTGCACCATTACACTGAGCGGGATGATATCCGGACGGGTGATGCTGGCAGTGATTTGGGCTATGGCGCTTTTGGGTACAGGATTTACGCTGTTCTGGATTAAAATGCCCCGTGCGCTCACCTCTGTCATTTATCTGGTCATGGGATGGACGGCGATTTTTGCGATTTATCCGCTCCATGCGGTGATGAATACCATAAGCTTTGCCATGCTGCTGGCAGGAGGCATCCTCTATTCCGTGGGCGGCGTACTCTATGCACTGAAATGGCCGGGGCGCAACAACAAGTATTTTGGCTGTCATGAGATTTTCCATATGTTTATTGTGCTGGGCAGTGTGTGCCATTTTATTATGATTTATCACATCCTCGATGCGTAAGCGAGGTATCCATATAGAACAAAACGTCCGGCAGGCATCGCCTGTCGGACGCATTGAGCCTGTCGAAAAACCTGTTGGGTTTTTCGACAAAGTCTCTTGCCGGACACT
>CAJKSU010000046.1 GCA_905202605.1 uncultured Eubacteriales bacterium | reverse complement strand
GAATCTTCACCGGAAACCGGGCGGGAAGCGTTTTTGACCACATAGATTACCACATACGGCTCTGGAACACCCGGAAACAGCGGAGATAAGAGCGTCAAAGAGCAAGTAAAACAAATTAAAAAGCACAAAAAACTGCTATAAATGAGCAGAAAAAGTGTTCTCAATAAGTTTGGGACCATCAGGCCGCAGGTTCGAACCCTGTCACTCGGACCATCCCCTCTGAAACCATCGGTTTCAGAGGGGATTTTGTCATGTTTACAGCTCCATAGCAAACGTAATGCCAGCACGCCCGTGCTGGCATTACTGATTTCATCTGATTGTTCTGGATCCAAACTTCGCACCGGACTTGTTATTTTAGGTATCCTTGTGAATGGCGCGCATCAGTCGTTGCTGAGAGTCAGATCGCCGTCCTTGACCCAGCCCAGCTTCTTCACCACCATATTGATCAGGGGGCAGAGAACCGCAGGCAGGACAAAGGAAATCAGGATCAGCCCCACCCAATCCATGGTCGTGATGGCGCTCTTGGCGCCGGAGGCAACATCCGCCACCCAGCCTGTGTACACACCGATCTGGCCCACCAGACCGCAGGTACCCATACCGGAGGATACCGGCGCACCGTTCATCTGGAGCTGGAACAGGCAGGTTGCCAGCGGGCCGGTGATTGCAGAGGTGACAATGGGTGCAATCCAGATGCGGGGATTTTTTACGATGTTGCCCATCTGGAGCATGGATGTGCCGATCCCCTGAGATATCAGGCCGCCCCAGCGGTTCTCCTTAAAGCTCATCACCGCAAAGCCCACCATCTGTGCGCAGCAGCCTGCCACCGCAGCGCCGCCAGCCAGTCCGGTCAGTCCCAGCGCCGCGCAGATGGCAGCGGAGGAGATGGGCAGCGTCAGTGCAATGCCCACAATCACAGACACCAGAATGCCCATGAAGAAGGGCTGCATGTTGGTGGCAACCATGATCAGGTCGCCCACGTGCATGGCGGCCTTGCCCAGAGCAGGCGCCCACCATGCCGACAGCGCCACACCCACACCGATGGTCACCAGTGGAGTTACCAGAATGTCAATCTTCGTCTCCTTGGACACCGCCTTGCCGATTTCCGCAGCAATAATCGCCACAAACAATACTGCCAACGGGCCGCCTGCGCCGCCCAGGGCGTTGGCCGAGAAGCCCACAGTAATCATAGAGAACAGCACCAATGGCGGACAGTGGAGGGCATAGCCAATGGCAACTGCCATGGCAGGTCCGCTCATAGCAGAGGCCAGCCCGCCCACCGTGTAGTCCACACCGGATACCGTTGCCACTGTTTCCGTCAAAAACGGGATGTGGAACTGGGTTCCAAGGGTGTTGATGATGGTTCCGATCAGCAGCGAGCAGAACAGGCCCTGTGCCATGGCCCCCAGCGCGTCGATGCCGTAGCGCTTCAGGGATATTTCGATATCCTTGCGCTTTAGGAATTGTTTGATTGCTTCCATATTTTCCTCCTCGACGTATTACGTCGTCAGGCGTTGGATTCCGGTTGTGCCGGATTGTCCGTTCCTTCGCCTTCTTAGTCTTGAGATAATTATAAGGGGCTGCCGCTGGAAAGTAAAGAAAAAGCGCCCCCGCAGACATGCAAGGATTTCCAAAGATTTCGTATACATTCTTTGTGCATTCCGCCAAGAACGTCAAAAAGCACGCGCACCGAATTATCTTCGATGCGCGTGTTTGATTTTGTTCGTTACGGTGCGGTAACCGTTTCTCCGTTATACACCTGCGCAATCAGGCTCTTTGCCGTTTCCACAGTACTCTCGTCCGGAACCATAACATATGCCTTCTGTCCCTGAGAATAGGTGACCTGACTGGATCCGGTACCGTCTACGCTGTAGCTGACCACATTCCAGTCGCCGCCCTGATCCAGCTGCTCCCGGACAATGTCACTGACGGTGTCATAGGGAATGCTGGTTTCAAAACTGCCCTGAAGGGCGCTGAGCAGAGAATTGTAGTTCATGAGCAGCTCCGGAGAAAGCGCCTTGTTGATTACGGCCTTCATCAGCGCCAGCTGATTCTTTCCGCGCTGCCGGTCGCCGGAAGCAAAGGCATGGCGTTCCCGTACAAATTCCAGCGCCTGCTTGCCGTTCATGGTGTTATCGCCGGCTTGGAAGGAGTAGTTCTCTGTGGAGAAGGACTGCTCAGAGTTCACCGTAACACCGCCCAGCGCATCAATAATGTCCTCAAAACCAGCAAAATTCACACGGAAATAGTAGTCTACATTGACGTTGTAGAGCATGGTCAAGGTATCCATACACACGTCCACGCCGTAAATGCCCGCATGAGTGAGCTTATCGTTTGCCCCACCAGAAATCGAAAGGGGTACGTAGTAGTCTCTTGGGGTAGAAATCAGTACCACCTGCTTAGTTTCCGTATTCACAGAAGCAAGGATATTGACATCGCTGCGGCTCTTTTCTACCAACGCCCCGCGGTTGTCAATACCGCTGATAAACACAGTAAATATCTTACCGTTTTGCTGCTCCTCATCCGCTGCATTCGTCGCATCATTTTCCCCGGTGTTGCCCACCAGACGATCCTCCGGAATCTCCGGCTCCTGAGACGGCTCCTCCTGTACCTCACGTACTACGTGGGTAACCTGTACCTCCTTGAGCTGCTGGGCCGCATCCTCGTAGCCCTCCATTTCGCTCAAAAGATCCAGATAGGCACTGTTCATGATAATTGCGTCCACCTGCCCGCCAAGAATGCTGTCGATCAACAAAGCTAAACCGTCATATTCCTGCGTTTTCAGGGTTGTACCATATTCATCCTCGATCTGACGAATTGCTTCGTTGGTGTTTTCACGATCCTGCTGAGACAGGATGCCGTAGGAATAGGTTCCCGCCACCTGAGCATAGTCATTCTGATCGTCAGCCCGGACATAAATGCCCACTGCCGCAGACTCGGTGCGCACGGTGGTAATTTCCTTTGCCGTGCTGAGTCCCCGGAACACATAGCTGGTGCCAAAGCCGTAGACTACGCACATCAGCACAGCAAACAGCAGTCCCACAATATACCGTCCCCGGTATTTGGACTTCCATGTCAGCAGTCCCACCAGAAATGCCACCAGAATCAGTGCCAGCGCAATCACCGCCAGAAACTTCACTGGCAACAGCTTGGTTGAACAAACCGAAATCAGAAAGATGAAGCCCATGAATATCGTCAGCAGCAGCGCAATCTTGCCCACAAACCAGTCTACACTGGTGCGGCGCTTTTTTCGAGATCTCTTTTCCATCGAATCCCTCAATTCTTCCTATTATTTCTAATAATTTAACACAATTTACACGTCAGGTCAAGGCGCAATCGTCTCAGCCCAGCTCCTGATCGGCCCGTTCCAGCGCCGCCGCAATAACCACATCCATATCATAGTACTTATATTCGCCCAGCCGTCCGCCGAAAATCACATTTTTCTCCTGCTCCGCCAGCGCGTGATACTGCTGATAGAGCGCACCGTTTTTCTCGTCGTTCACCGGGTAATAGGGTTCGTCTCCAGGCTTCCACTCAGAGCTGTATTCCCGGCTGATCACGGTCTTGGGCAGGTCATTTCCATCCGCGTCCTTGCCGAACTCAAACCACTTATGCTCGATAATCCGGGTCCAGGGCGTCTCCCGATCCGTATAATTCACCGCCGCATTACCCTGAAAGTTGGGGATATCCAGCAGCTCAGTCTCAAACCGCACGGAGCGGTATTCCAGCGCACCCAGACGGCAGCCAAAATAGGCATCGACGGGGCCGGTATAAACCACCTTGTCCGCCAGCTGATCCAGTGCATCCTTTTCCTCCAGATAATCCACGTTCAGCCGCACCTCAATGCCCTCCAGCATCCGCTCCACCATGGGCGTGTAGCCGCCGATGGGAATGCCCTGATAGAGGGCGTTGAAATAGTTGTTGTCAAAGGTCAGCCGAACAGGAAGCCGCTTGATAATAAAGGCGGGCAGCTGGTTGCAGGGGCGTCCCCACTGTTTTTCAGTATAGCCCTTAACCAGCTTTTCATAAATGTCCGTTCCCACCAGTGAAATGGCCTGCTCCTCCAGATTCTTCGGCTCCGTGATTCCCGCAGCCTTCCTCTGCTCCTCGATCTTGTCCGTAGCCTCCTGCGGCGTCACAACGCCCCACATTTTATTGAAGGTATACATGTTAAAGGGCAGAGAATACAGCTCCCCGTGATAATTTGCCACCGGGGAATTGGTAAAGCGGTTGAACTCCGCAAACTGCCCCACATACTGCCACACCCGCTCATTATTGGTATGGAAAATATGTGCGCCGTACTGATGGACATGAATGCCCTCCACGTCCTTGGTATAGACATTGCCGGCAATGTTGGGGCGCTTGTCGATGACCAGCACCCGCTTGCCCTTCGCCTTGGCCTGCTGAGCAAATACCGCGCCGTAAAGTCCCGCGCCCACCACCAGATAATCATACTGTTTCATGATGCATTTCCTTTCTTTCCTAAACGAAGCTTCGAGAACACCTGTCCCACAATTTCCCGGGTCAAAGGCTCTTTCGTTGCCAGCAGTACGCCGCCGTACACGCCGAAAAAGGCCGCTGCCGCCAGAAGCAGCGTCAAAAAGCTGCCCAGACCCAGTATTCCGATCCATCCGCCTGCCACCGCTGCCGCAGCCGCAGCCAAAAGGATTTTTCCAAAGGGAATTGCCCGTACCGCCGGGCGGATCTCCTGCCGCAGCGCCGCATACTGCACCGCCAGCACCACCGCCTCCGCCGCCAGCGTACCGATGGCAGCGCCGGTTGCCGCCAGTCCCGGGATCAGGATGGCATTGAGCACCAGATCCGTCACCGCTCCGGCGATTTCCGAGACCAGGACGGTTTTTTCCCGTCCCAGCGGAACCAGAATCTGAATGCCCAGAATGTTGGTGACGCCGATCAGCAGCAGCGTGGGCATAATCACCTGCATGGGCAGCGCAGCCGGGTCATAGGCTGTGCCGCCGGTCAAAAACGCAATGCTGGGGCGGGCGTAGATCATAAAAAAGACCATCAGCGGCAGCGCTGCAAGCACCGCGAAATTCAGCGCCTTGGCGCTGATCCGCCGGAATTCCGCCTCCATATGCATTTCCACATAGTACGACGCTCTGGGCAGCAGCACCGTTCCCAGAGACGTGACCACGCTGACCAGAATATTCTTCACCTTCACCGCCGCATCATAATAGCCCACGTCGGTTTTGGTGGTCATCACGCCCAACATTACGGTATCCAGATTGGTATACACCGTAGTAGCGCAGGACATGGCGAAGAACACCAGCACCGCCTTCATATGCCGTCCCAGATGGTAGTCTCCCACCGGGCGGAAGCCAATATACTTCCGGGCATGGAGCAGATTGACGATTCCCGCCGCACTGGAGGCAAACACGCTGATGCCGCCATAAATCACATAGTCGCTTTTCTTGTGGATCAGCAGGAACATGGCTGCCAGCGCCAGCAGCTTGAAGAGAATCGAGCGCAGCGTGATATAGGTATACTGCTCCAGCGCCTTATACAGCCACTCCATGCCGATGGCCGACAGGAGTATGGTGGAGCTGACCACCAGATACAGCGTTTTGTCATCCTGAAGCGCCGGGAGAAACGCAATCGCCAGCCCCAGTGCTGCATAAGCCAGCAGCCCCACCAAAAGATTGATGGCAAGCAGCTCATGGGCAGTTCTGGTCAACTCCTCCCGGTCATCCCGCACCATGGCGCAGGCACGGATGCCGTAGGTCGGAATGCCCAGCTGGGCAAACATATTAAAATAGGAAATCAGCGATACCGCAAAGGACACCTTTCCGGTTCCCTCCGGCATCAGGATCCCGGAGACATATCGAAATGTAATCAGCGGGAAGATCATGGACGACATGGTAAGAATGGCGTTCATGATAAAATTCAGCTTTAGTGACTTGTGTTTCATAGACCTCCCGCCTTCACGGGGCTCATCAGTCCTGCTCCATTTCCGCAGCGATTTCCAACAGATACTGACCGTATTTCGTCTTTTCCATGGCCTTTGCCGCCGCTTCCAGCTGGTCAATGGTGATCCATGCATTCCGCAGTGCGGTTTCCTCCAGACAGCCGATCATCTTTCCGCTGCGCTGTGCCGCCTGAATAGAACCTGCCGCTGCATAGAGGCTGTCGGCGTTGCCGGTGTCGAACCAGGTATATTCCTTCCCCAGTGTCACCACCCGCAGCTGCTTTTTCTCCAGATAAGCGTTGTTCACGGCGGTAATCTCCAGCTCGCCCCGCGCAGACGGCTGGACGGTTTTAGCGATCTCCACCACCTGATTGTCGTAGACGTAGAGTCCCGGCACAATGTAGTTGGATTTGGGATGGGTGGGCTTTTCCTCAATGGACACTGCCCGTCCCTCCCGGTCGATCTCCACCACGCCGAATGCTCTGGGATCTGTTACGTAATAGCCAAAAATTGTCGCTCCCTGAGTCTGCTTCATGGCCATCCGGAGCTTCCTCCGGAAGCCGGGGCCGTAAAAGATATTGTCTCCCAGCGCCAGACATACACTGTCATCCCCAATAAAGTCCTCGCCGATCAGGAACGCGTCGGCAATACCACGCTGTATCTTCTGCTCCCGATACTGGATATGGACGCCCAACTGCCTGCCGTCTCCCAGAAGATTCTCAAACGGCTCCTGATCGTCCGGTGGAACAATAATCAGAATATCCCGAATGCCCGCCGTCATCAGTACGGACAGCGGATAATAAATCATTGGCTTATCATAAACCGGCAACAGCGGCTTACACACCGGCAGTGTCACCGGATAGAGCCGGGTACCTTTTCCGGCTGCCAGAATAATTCCCTTCATTTCATTCACACTCCAAAATCATGGCTTTATACCCCTTATGGGAACAGATATTTTCCCACAACGGGGATCCTTTGCAGCAGCTTCACTGCTGTCAGCGCCAGCATATATACCACCGGTGCTGCAAGCAGCCGCCACCAGACGCTGGCCATGTTGACCCCCAGCAGTGATGCCAAATGTCCCATTACAAAAATATGAATCAGGTAAATGCCGAAGCTGGCTCCGGAGAGCCAACGTACCACCCAAATCAGCTTTGGATTCCGAAACAGCTTTGTCCGGCACAGATACTTGATAAACACAAACATTGCCGCTGCAAACAAGATGGATGGCCAGTTAATGTACTCCCATGTGAGCTTATTAACCGCCCCATCCCGGATGCTGGCATATAGCGTATAGCCGTAACGAGTCGCTGCACCCAGAATTCCCATCGTATAGATCCCGACACGCTGATGCAGGGAAAACTCCTGTGTGCTGAGGAGATACCCCAGAATCTGCAGCAGCACATAGCCGCCGGTCAACGGCATGGCAAATCTCCCGTCATAGGGGACATTCAGGATATTCAGCACAAAGGGCAACACCGCGCAGGTTACAAACCCACTGAGGAACAGATACCAAAGCAGCTTTCGATCCTTTTCCAGCTTGGACAGCACCGGTAGGGACAGATATATCATAATCAGCGGTGCAAAAAACCAGTATACCGGCTCGATCCGAAAATTAACCAGTATCCCGATGAGATCTCGAATGCCATTCCACTGCATATTGCCCCGGAGCAGCTTCCAGATATAGAACACCGCTGACCAGATTACCAGCGGGATCCCCACCTTTTTCAGCCGCCGCTTTAAAAAATCCCCGGTGGAATATCGAGTCCGGTAGCGCATCAAAGTCGCTCCGGAGATCATGAAAAGCGCCGGAACCGCCCAATAGGCCAGCACATCCACCAGCAGGCTCTGCCGCCAGACCGCCGTATCGGAGAACTCATGCACCAGTCCGTTGCAGTGCATGCCGATTACTCAAATACAATCTAGCACGTTAAGCACGTCAAAATAGACGATACGCTTTTCCTCTTTCTCTCCTACTGCGTTCATTTAAATCAGCCCCAGCTTTTTCTTCTGCCGCTTTGCCAGCATGGAAAACAGCACGAAATGAGAGGAGGTCAGCAGATGGAAGGTCGTGGCGCGGTTCACCTGATCATAGAGTGTCCGGCTCTTGCTCTGGATCTCCCGGAGCATATTCTCCGTCTCCTTCCGGTAGGTCTTTTCATCCTCCATAGAGAGGTAAATACACAGCTGCATCCCTGCCATACTGGCAATGCTGCGCCGAAGAAACTCACCGGTATTTGGCTGTACGGCTCCGCTTTTCTCATAGGCCTGATAGGCGTCGCACAGATGCCCCAGCACCAGCCGGTGCATATCCCGGTTCCGCTGGAGACTGCCAATGTTCATGCTCTGGGTGGAAAGAGATACCCGGTACATATACACCGTCTGATCCGTAATCCCCACGGTTTTCACATAGGGAATCGGAAACAGCAGATACTCTGAATCGGTATAGAAGCAGTTATCCAGATGAATGCCGTTATCCTGAAGCAGCGCAGTTTTATAGGTCACGTTGTGCATGCTGAGGCTGAGGTTGCCGCAGGCCTCCTCAAAGGGCCGAGACACGCAGGGCGCTGCGCCGAGCTTTGACAGCTCCTGCTCCCCGGTTTCATGATCCACCCGGCAGAAGTCCGCGCAGACCATGTCTGCGTCGGTTTTCTCCAGAAAATCAAGGAATGCGCCCATATCCTCCGTATTCACCCAGTCGTCGCCGTCCACCATCCTAAAATACTTGCCGGTGGCATGGGCAATGCCGCTGTTCACCGTAGAGCCGGGACCGGCATTTTTCTGGGAGATCAGCCGCACCGTTTCCGGACAGCGCTTCTCATATTCCGCCACCAGCTGGGGGGTGTTGTCGGTGGAGCCGTCGTCTGTTACCAGCACCTCCACCCGCTCCATCACCCCCGGTGCCAGAAAGGAATCCAGACACTGGGCAATAAATGCCGACACATTATAGGCCGCCACGGATACACTCAAAACTTTCTGCATGAACTGACTCCTTTATTCCGCCGCCGGCTCGTCCGACGCCTGCATCATGCACCCCAGTCCCATCCAGAAGATAAAGGACATGGGTGACGCCACATAGACGATTTCCGACATCAATACGCTGGCACAGACCACCAAGATGGCAATGGCGGTCAGCGCCATGCTTTCTCCCCGGGTATTCTGCATAATAACCTGCTGCTTCCGAACCAGCACCAGAAAAACTCCCGCTGCCAATCCCACATATAGGATAAAGCCCAGCGCCCCCTGCGCCACCAACACATCTAAAAAGGTATTGTGCATGCTGGTGAATTCCATATGATCATTGTTGATGAGGTACGACTTCGGCTGCTCCGCCCGGACATAGGGCAAGAGGGTATTATGTCCCACGCCCACCACCGGGCTGGAAGCAAACACCTCTATGGCACTTTTCCAGATATCCAGCCGCCGGTTGGATACATCCGGCATATTGCTGCCATCCTGCCGGATAATCATTTCCGTACCGTTCTTCTGCACATTTTCTTCCTCTTCCGCGGCTTCCAATGTGATTCCCTGCTCCGCCGCAGAGATGCTGTTATAGCCGTTTTTTATCTCTATTGGGACGAGGATAGTCAAAAGCAGTGCAATTCCCGCTGCCAGCATGGCCTTTTTCCGCTGCGTGCTCTGTGTCACATAGAGCACACCATAGACCGCTGCCCCCACTGCCAGAGCAATTCGCCCGGTTCTGGAATCGGAAAAGGCAATGTAAAACACATCCAGTGCCACAATCGCGCCCATCAGCACCCGCACCACCGTCTTCTTTGTTCTGCGGAAGCAGTCCGCCGCCAGCAGTGCCGACACGCAACACATCAGTGCGCCGATGTTCGGATCCCAGTAGACGCCATAGAGCCGCCCCCAGTAAAAGCCCGTATAGTATAGCGGCACCGAGGCAATCTCCGGATAATAGATCCGGTTCCAGCCAAGCATCATATAGGCAAAGCTCAAAAGGGTCAAAAAGGCGCAGGCAGCCAGATAATACCCCGTAAATATCCGCCGCTTTCTCCGTTCCTCCTCCAAGCTGCCGTTCCGATAGCAATAAATCAGGAAGAACAGGAAGCCCTGCAGGATCAGTGTCCGGATATTTTCATACCAGCCGAACCGGCGGTTCACCACCGTAGAAATCAAAAAGCTGACGCAAAATGCAACCAGCAGCCAGAAAAAACGGCTGCTCCAATACTGCCGGAAATGCACCAGCCGATACAGGCACATCACCCCGCAGAGTAGGATAGTAGGCCAGAGCATCAGAGAGATTATCGGCCTCCCAAAGGTCAAAGAGCAGTCTTGTAAAAAGCCTACGGACAAAAGCCCCAGACCGCAGAGCAGCTCACACCACCAGATCACACGCTTCATTTCTCGGTTCCCCCGTCTGTCTGGAAGATTGCCAGAATGGCATCCTCCTGACACCTCAAATCAAATCTCTGAATCTCATTCCGCTGCGTCCGGTAATCCTTCCGCTTGCAGGGCAGTGCGCCTACAATGGCATCACCCCAGAGCGCAGCGCCCCGGTCGATGGGAAGGAAATGGCAGTCTGCATTCAGTGCCGCTTCTTTGGTGATTCGGTCACTGAGAAATGCGGGCAGCCCCGCCATCTGCGCTTCGATCGCAGAAACAGGAAGCCCCTCATATCGTGAGGGCAGAATAAACACGTCCATGGCCTGAAGCAGCGCCGGAACATCATCCCGAAGCCCTAAAAACCTTGCGTCCCGCTCCAGCCCCATTTCCCGCGTTTTGTCCATCACCTGCTGTCGCTGAGCGCCGTCGCCAATGGACAGGAGCACCGCCGTGGGCATCCGCTTTTTCGTCTCGCTAAGGATTTCCGGCAGAAATTCGCTATTTTTTGCCGGCACAAAATTGCCAACGTGACCAATTACCAGTGCATTTTCCAGTCCCAGCGCCCGGCGCAGCGCCCGGCGCTTTTCCCGGTCATAGGCAAATTCCTCCACCGGGATGGGATTGTACAGCAGCCGCAGTGCTCCGCCGTCCCAAATACGCTTGGGATACAGCCAGCGTCCCGCCGCCTGTGAGCAGGCGTAAAAGCTGTCGCCCCAGTGGGACAGCCGATTTCTCGCCAGTCTGTTCAGGAGCGTTTTTATCATGCACTTTACGCCCCCGGTTTCTCCCTGCGCGGTATTGTGGCTGTGGATCACCGTTCGGATGCCCTGACGATGCGCCGCAAGAATACCAATACAGTTCATCGGCTCTGAGATATTAAAATAGGCGGCATCATACCCGCCTTGACGAATGATTTCTCCCATGCACCGGTACTGCTTCAATGGATGCATCAGACTCGGAATTACCAGTACCTCCGCCCCATAGGGTCGGAGACATTCCCGCAGGCTCTTAGAATCCGCTGCCGCCAGCACATCCCCATGGATGCCATGGGCATGGAGAATGTCCAGCACCCGCAGCAGATACTTGTCGATCCCGCTGTTTCTGCCGTCTATCATATATCCGATCAGTACCCGCATGATTCTCTCCTATATACACACAAGCAGCAAAAGAAACTTCCGGCTCAGGGGCATTTTCCATCGCAGCAGCACCGCCTTGTCCCGGCGCACCTGATTTTTGAGATCACAGTAGACTTTACAGAGCGCCGCATCTCCCTTGTCATAACCTCTCAGCCGCATTTTCACCAGCATGGTAAAGTTTGCCCGCTTCCGGCTGATCTCCGCATAAGGGAGATAGTCCGGATGCTCCTGCCGGGTGCGTTCCACCACCCGATCCCATACGGCAAGGTAGTCAAGATCCTTCCTGCTGAACTGCGACTGGGTGATTCCCTGCCGGTTGACAAAGTAATGATAGTATTTCTGGTTGGACACCACCATATGCTCCGCCCGCTGGAACAGCTCATAGCTGGCCTCCACATCCTCATTGAGGGTATCGACAAACTGGAAGCCCTCCAGCACCTCTTTGGTATAGAGCTTGTTCCATACCGCCGTGTTGCTGGCCTCTCCATGGATGCGGAAGAAATAATCCAGCATCTGCTTCCGATCCCAAAGGGATACCGTCTCCTCCGGCTGAGCGGGCATCGGCCCCTCCTCCCGGCTTACGGAAAAGTCACACTGGGCTGCCTGTGCCTGGGGATACCGCTCCAGCAGCCCCAGCAGATACGAGAGCATCCCCGGCTCGATCCAGTCATCAGAATCCACAAAGCTGACATATTCCCCACGGCAGACCGCCAGCCCGGCATTGCGTGCCGAGCTGAGTCCCCCGTTTTCCTTATGGATCACCCGAATCCGGCTGTCCCGCTGCGCCCACTGGTCGCACAGCGCAGGACATTCATCCGGTGACCCGTCGTCCACCAGAATGATCTCCAGCTCCGAATGGCTCTGGGCCAAGACGGATTTCACACAGCGTTCCAGATACGCTTCTACCTTATATACCGGTATAATGACACTGATAACAGGAATCAGAGACACCTCCACTTGGTTTATCCGTGATATTTTCTGAGGCCGTTGACGCCCCAGCGGAACGTATTCATCAAGCTGCGCAAAGCGCTCAGCTTTAAATAGCCCCGGTAGAACTGATATTGCTTTTTGATCAGCTTTTTCTTGTTGCCGGTAGTGGAATTATCCAGCACCCGGTAGCTTGCCAGAATCTTCTGGTTGCCATAGGCCACCTGTTCCAGCTTTACAATGTCCAGCCAATAGGCATAGTCATCCCGGATGCTTTTCAGTTCCTCCCGGAGATAAATCTTCCCGTGCCGGGTGGTATCGTACAGTCCGGACAGGCAGCCGATGTAGTTGGTCACCATCATGTCCTTCAGTGTGATCACAGGCCGCGCCTGCACCGGGTGCAGGATCTCCTGAGATTTGGCGTCAATGCAGCGATAGGAGCAGCAGACGCACACTGCGTCCTTTTCCCGCAGAAATGCGATCTGCGATTCCAGAAATGCAGGATCCCACAGGTCATCGGCGTCCAGAAGTGCAATGTACTGCCCCTCCGCCCGGCGGATTCCGTTGTTTCGTGCCGCCGCCGAACCGGCGTTTTCCTGCTGTATCAGCCGGATTCTATCGTCCTTCGCCGCATAGCCCCGTGCCAGCTCCGCCGAGCCGTCCTTCGAGCCGTCATCTACAATAATCATTTCCCAGTTGGGATAGGTCTGCGCCAACACCGATTCAATGGTTTCGGCAAGGTACGCTTCGCCGTTATAGCACGGTGTAATAATGGATACAAGTCCTTTATTCAAGAATTCTCCCTCCGCTGCGGGCAAACATTACTTTGCGCCCTTATGGGTAAACACAACTCCCACAGTTCGGAACATGATCTTGAGATCCATCCTCAGGGAGCGGTGCTTGATATATTCCACGTCATAGACAATTTTTTCTTCCGGTCTGAGGTCGTAGCCGCCGCAGACCTGTGCCAGTCCAGTCAGTCCGGGCTTGATTTTCAGCCGCTCCCGAAACCCGTGGATATAGGCTTCAAAGGCGTCATAAAAGCAGCCCCGCTCCGGTCTTGGCCCTACCAGTGACATTTTTCCCGAAAAAATGCATAGCAGCTGCGGCAGCTCGTCGAGCCGGGTCTTCCGCAGCAGCGCACCGAAGCCGGTGATTCTCGGATCGTTATCCCCCTGGGACCACTGCGCACCCTCGGCCTCCGCATTCTCATCCATGGTGCGGAATTTGATGATCGAAAAGGGCACGCCGTTTTTCCCCAGCCGCTCCTGCCGGTAAAATACCGGCCCTCTGGAGGAGCATTTAACCCCAACTGCAATCAGCGCCATGGGAATCGCCAGCAGGATCAGCCCAATCGCCGACAGGACAATATCAAAAAAACGCTTCCAGAATTCATACATCCGGTGGGGTGGAAGCTCCCCCAACGGCTCGATAAAATACTCTTTATCGTGTTCAAAAGGCAATATAACCTTTTCAGTTTCCATACTGTTTGAACCCTCCGCACTGCGGCAACTCCGCAGACTGCATTTTTCTGGTCATCCTTGGGCATTTTTCACAAAACTGAAAAGTGCTCAAGTTGGATTCCATTATAATACAGGCAGTTCAGGATTGCAAGACTTTCGTCTATTTTTAATCAATCCTTTAAGGTCTTTCCGAACGGCCTACAATTTATAGACGTGACAAAACTCCATTTCGTTTCATTTTAAGAAAAAATTTTTCGGCTCCACGCGAAAGCGCAGAGCCGAAATTCATTTCTATTCGGTAACGCTGGATTCGTAGTTGTACTTCTCCAGATTCTCGGTAACGCAGCTGCTATAGAGGGCATCCAGAGTTTTAAAGCCTCTATAATACAGCGTATTGGGCCCCTTAAAGCTACTGTTTGCCTTGTTGTAGCTGCTGATGTTCACATCGCAGTAATCATCGGTAACGGTGAGATCATAGAATGCGGTGTAATAGTAATAGGTAAAGCCGTCATAGGACTCGCCGTATTCCGTAACAGGGCCTACATCGATGGAATAGACCATGTACACTACATTCTCATAGTTAACATAGAAATCTCCGCTCTTAGGGGTCAGCAGGTAAGCGCCGAGATAGTTCATCCCCACCAGACTGTCCGGATATTCCCAGTCACTTGCCACGTTGGACCGGAACGTGTCCTCCGTCTGGCTCTTCATAGAGGAAAGGGCGTCATCTGTGATCTGATCCAGTTTGGCAACATATGCCGGAAGCCCCTCCACCGTATAGGTCTTCTGGGTCGCTGTAGGGATCATGCCCTGCTCTGCCCAGCGATTGCGCAGAGCAGTATCATCATTGTCATATTCATAGGTCAAAGTCACTGTGACCTCATCGCCGTTGGCGAGATCGCTGGTCTGGGAAATATCCGCCGTAACGCCGTCCATAATACCGGACTGCTCCTTGATGTTGCAGGACAGTCTTCCCCCGGGAGAAATGCCCTCAATAGAAAGCTCGATGTAATCAAAGGGATCAAAACTCTCGCCCTCACCCAGTCCATCCACGGTAAAAGTCTTTTCCAGAGATTCAGGCGCCTTTCCGTAGCTCTGAATGAAATAAGTCGTCAGATCGGTGATGGCCCAATCGTTGGATCTTGCGTAGACCGTTACCTCATCGCCGTCGGACAGGCCTTCTGTGATTGAAGCCTCAAAGTACACCTCGGTGTCATAAGGAAATCTGTCGTCCACGTCCAGCACAGCGGTGCCATAGCCGTTGATGCCGGTAAAGCTCAAAGAAACGTAATCAAACAAATCCACCGTGTCTACGGCTTCAAGATCCTCCACCCTCTGCTCGATATCGGAATAGCGCACTCGCAGACCGTACTGCTCAGCTAGCTCGTCAATGTCGTCGTCCCATTCATAGGTCACCGTGTCACCATTGGCCAGCTCGCTGCTGGGAGACAGCACACCGTTATAGAATACCGTCTCAAACGCAGCCATGGACATTTCCCGGTTCCGTCTGGGGAACTTATCCTCATGATCCGTCTCAAATCTGTCGGTGTCAAAGGTAACGCTTGCCGTGCCGTAGCCGTCATAGCCGTAGGTGGTGATTTCCACATAGTCGTTGAGCTTGATGGTGCTGGCATGGATCCGAAGCACCACGATCAGCACGATCACCGCCACCAGCGCCACTGCGCCGCCGATGATCCAGCCAAGCTTGATTTTCGGCCGCTTTTTAGGCTGCTTCGGGGGCTGGGAATCGGGCGGTGTCTGATAGCTCCCCTGCTCAAATACGTCGTCCTCCGGGAATCCGCTGTTCTGACCGTCATACCACCCGTTATACTGTCCTCCAAATTGTGGATTTTCCTGTTCCGTATACGCTGTCCGCTGCGTGCCGGTGGCCGGGTACTCCGGGAAATCGTTCTGTTGAAACACATTTCTCTGCACCGGGCTGGGCTGCTGCACAGGATTGCCGCACACGGGGCAGAACTTTGCGCCCTCCGCCAGCTGATTCCCACATTTTCCGCAAAAACTTCCCATCTCTTTATCGCTCCTTCTTCATGGTTCGGGCAACACCGCACAAATCGGCAAGCGCGTCTGACGAGAGTTTTTCGACAGACGCATTTGTACAGTGTTGCCTTAGTATCCTTACCTATCACTTTTCAGGCTATCGCCCCAAACTCATATTATGTAAATGCCAGCATTACGATTGCCGTGCCACCCTCTGCATGCACTCGAGTATAATTATTATACAAAACTCTGCTCCATTGTGCAACGTTATTCCTCCTTAAATGCCCGAGGATTCCCCATAGTTCCATAAATCACACCGGAGATTGATTATTGATATTTGCAGCCGGAATCATTTCGTATTAGAATAGTTATATAGATAACTGATTTATACAGGAGGTT
>CAJKSU010000045.1 GCA_905202605.1 uncultured Eubacteriales bacterium | reverse complement strand
GCATGTGTTAGGCACGCCGCCAGCGTTCGTCCTGAGCCAGGATCAAACTCTCAATGATTGGTATTAAAACAGCCGAAGCTGTTATAACCAGTCTTGAAACTTTGCTCTTAGCAAATACTCAAGAATTTTCGTTGGCTTATTCGCTTTTACACGATTCGCTCACTTGTTTCATGATCTATATCATGATAATTGTCCAAGGTGCTAATTTCATGTTTCTCGTTGTTTAATTTACAAGGTACACTCCGCAAAGCGGAACTCATTTATTATATCATGTTGTCGACCGTTTGTCAAGAACATTTTTCGATCATTTTCGAGGAAGTTCGTTGCCTCTCGTCGACAGCCTGATTATTTTAACACATTCAAACCACTTTGTCAAGAAGTTTTTTCACAATTCAATGTGTCTCTTGAGCGGTATTGGATTGTGTTCCGCTCAATCACTCAAGCGTAACGGTATTCTACCAGAACTTCACTCGATTGTCAAGCACTTTTTCAACTTTCCGTTGAGATTTTCTTTATAATATGATAAGATACCCTATAGTTCATCGAAAGGAACGATGGTTATGCCAATTAAGATTGCTGATTCTCTCCCCGCCCGTGCGGTGCTGGAAAGTGAGAATATATTTGTCATGACAGAATACCGTGCACTTCATCAGGATATCCGTCCACTTCGTGTTCTGATTTTAAATCTAATGCCGACGAAAATTGTTACCGAGATTCAATTGATGCGCAAGCTTTCTAATTCTCCGATTCAGGTTGATATAGAGCTTCTCTATACCAGCTCCTACAGTTCTCGCCACACCTCTCTGGAGTATCTCGACTCCTTCTATACCACTTTTGATCAGATCAAAGATAATCGTTACGATGGCCTCATTATCACCGGTGCTCCTGTGGAAAACTATGATTTTGAGGAGGTCGAATACTGGCCTGAGCTGGTAGAGATCATGGAGTGGAGTAAAACTCACGTCTATTCCACCCTGCATATCTGCTGGGGCGCTTATGCCGGGCTGTATTACCACCATCATATTCAGAAGCACAGTACGCCCGCCAAGATCTTCGGTGTCTTTCCCCATTATGTTCTCGACAGCACACAGCCCCTTTTCCGAGGCTTTGACGATGTGTTCTATGCGCCCCATTCACGAAATACTGAGGTATATGAAGCCGATATCCGCGCATGTGAGGAGTTGGAACTGCTGGCTGCTTCTCCGGAGGCAGGTGTTTTCGCCTGTGCCACCCCGGACAAACGGCAGATTTTCGTCTGCGGACATCTGGAATACGATGCCGACACCCTCAGCACCGAGTATTGGCGGGATCGTAAAAAGGGACTGAATATCGCCGTTCCGGAGCACTATTACCCGAACGATGATCCCACGAAAACGCCCATTGTCAATTGGCGCTCTGCCGGACAGTTGTTCTACACCAACTGGCTGGATTACTATGTGTACCAGGCTACCCCCTACGACCTTCGGGATCTCTAAGAATCATGTAAAACGCACAGCTCATTTTGGGCTGTGCGTTTTTCACGTTACAGCTCTATCAGCACAGGTTCAAGCTGCCGCCCCCGCAAAGCCGCTTCCGCCGCCTCCGGGATCCTCGTCATATCCGCTTTCAGCGATTGCGGCTTATGCGCAGGATCATCCTGCCCAAACGGCACAAAATAGACGTTTCTCCGCACCATCAGCTCCATAATGCTTCTGCCACTGGCTCCAAGTCCATCATTGCTGGACACCGCCAGCAGCACCGGTCTTTGATTTCGCAGCTGTGCCTTTGCCGCCATGGTCACGGTAGAATCCGTAATCCCCTGCGCCATTTTACTCAGTGTATTTCCGGTACACGGCGCAATAATTAAGAGATCCAGCAGCGCTTTCGGCCCAATCGGCTCCGCCTGAACAATGCTCGTTGCTGGCGCTTTTCCGCACAGCCGGGTTATGCGTTCAATATGCTCCTGCGCTGTCCCAAATCTTGTGTCCACACTCTGACTGATTTCCGACATGATCGGAAGAATATCGTCATACCGTTCTGCAAGCTGTTCCAGTGCCGAAAATGCCGCCGCAAAGGTGCAGAACGAGCCGCACATCGCAAATCCAATCCTCATTCCAGCGTTCTCTCCTCTCCCTCTATGCCTTCCCACACCGCTTTTGCCAAACCCGCTCCCGCCGTCTGCGGCGCCGTCTTTCCCGGCAGCCCATTGCCCATTACCACGTGTCCCGTCCGCCTCATTTGTTCCGGAAATCCCCCCGGTGCAGACGCCACCTCTATGCATACGCAGCCCGGGGTAATTTGCTTCGCCTGTGCATCATGAATCACCAGACTCGGGACCGTATTGACAACTGCGTCATAGCATTCCAGCCCATTTTCATATACTCCCGTCTGTACCGTTTCCACTCCCAAAAGCGACAGTTCTGTACGCTGCGTGCTTTTTCTCGCAGCCACTGTCACATTCGCCCCCAGCGCTTTCAGTTTTTTTACCAAAAATCTGCCGATCCGCCCATATCCGACGACTAGAATGTTTGCCCGCTGCACCGTCCGTTTCATATGGTGGAGCAGCAAATAAATCGCCCCTTCAGCTGTTATTGATGCATTGCGCAACAGGTACGGTTCCTGCTCCAGATAACTGACGCAGCGCACCCCCTGCTGCTGCAGCCATGCTTCCGTTTCCACCGGGAACTGCCCCGCCACCAGCGTTGCGTGCTCCGCTAAGATTCTCGGAAGCAGCGCCGCCGGAATCGTTTCCCCGCCAACCTCCAACATTTCCTGCTGAAACGGCCACATGGGCAATAGCACCAAATCCGCCCCTTGCAGCGCATCCTCCAGCCGTTCCGCCTGATTCTCCATCTCCGGCACGCCCCAGCATTTCACTGGAAGTCCATCCTCACGCAGTTGCTTTGCTGCCCAGGTATATCGGTTGTCGCCGCCGATCACCCAGACATTCACAAATCGCTTCATGTCATTCCCCTCCTGCAAGCATTCTATTCCGGTGGAGCAATTTTGACATTCCACCGGGATTCCGCTATAATTGTGAACAAACAGGAACCATATCAGGAGGGCATTCCATGACCTTGCACTACACCGCAGCGCCGGAGGACAGCGGACGCAAGCTTTTTTCCGTTCTGCGTTACCGGCTCCATTTATCCGCCGGTCTGATCAAGCGGCTCAAGCATCAAACCCAATTTTACGTAAACGGAAGTCCCGTGTTTACCGATTACCGCATCGCCTCCGGCGATGAGATTACGCTTCCTCTGCCGGAGGAGCACGCAGACTTTCCTCCGGAGCCGGGGCCGCTGAAAATTCTCTATGAGGACGATGCGATCATCGCGCTGCACAAGCCCGCCGGAATCATCATCCACCCCTCCGCCACACGGAATACCGGAACCCTCGCCAATCGGCTGCTTGCCTATTTCGGAAGCGGCACGGTACATCCGGTGAACCGGTTGGATCGTGATACCACCGGCGTGACCATCTTCGCCAAGAACGGCTATGTTAAGAGTATTCTCACCGAGTCCATGGAAAAGGCGCAGATTCACAAGACCTATATTGCCCCCGCCTTCGGTGCGCTGCCGGAGCAAAACGGTGTTATTGACCTGCCTATTGACCGGGTCAGCGCCGATTCCTTGTGGCGCACCATCCGAGAGGACGGCCAGCCCGCGCGCACCGCCTATGAGCTGCTGCTGGAAACACCCCATTGGAACCTCTATGCCTTCCACCCGCTGACCGGACGAACCCACCAGATTCGGGTTCATGCCACGGCATCCGGCGCACCTCTATTGGGTGACCCCGTCTATCACACTGAGGAATCCCTGCTCTATTCCGACACGCTGGGGCTTTTTACCCAGTGCCTCACCTGCGTGGAGATGACCTTCCCCCACCCCCTTACGGGAAAGGAAATGACTATCGTTACCCGTCCGGAATGGTACGCAGACAGTTGGTTTCAGGAATACTACAGGTAATTCCGCACACACTGCAAAGGAGATTCGCGCCATGAACGATATTTGGAACAGGCTGCACGACGCAGCCATGCATGTATTAAAGCCCCGCGATGTTTCCCGGATGATCGAAGCAGGCAGCGTTGCCGCCGCAGTAGAATCCGTCAATGGGAACATCTATTCCGGAGTATGCATCGACACCGCCCGTACTCTGGGCGTATGTGCCGAACGGAACGCCATTTTCAGCATGATCACCAACGGCGAGGACGCCATCCGTCGGGTGATCGCCATCAACCGGAACGGCAATGCCATTCCGCCCTGCGGCGCATGCCGGGAATTCATGACCCAGCTGATGCCTGACGATTACCGCACCATCGAGATCACGATAGACTACAGCACAAGGCGCGTCGTCACCCTTGGGGATTTGACCCCTGAATGGTGGCTGTAACGCATTGTTTCATAATGCGCAAATAACGGCATGCACGTAACACCGTGCATGCCGTTATTCCATTTCTGTCCGTTGTAATCCCGCGAAGAAATCATCGTAGCTGCACGCAAAGATGCTCCGCAGCTCGATCAAAACGATGACTCGGATATTCAGTTCTCCGGATTCGTATTTCGCATAGGTGGTTCTGCCAATATCGCAGCCCCGGCGCTGGAGTTCCGCACAGAGTTTTTCCTGAGACAGCCCCGCCTGATTGCGCAGCCGCCGGAGGTTGTCTCCCATGCATCGGTCCCTGCGTAGTTTTTGTTCCATTTCCTCACCTCTGGTTTTTGACCAGTATTGGTAGCAATTCTCTATATTTTATGCGATTGATTCTATTATTTTGGGCCGCTATATTGGTCAGTTTTAAATTCTGTGGGCCGCCCTCAATCTCATTGACATTCCCTTTGCCCCATGCTATGCTGTAGAAAATCGAGATTTCCCGTCAAAAAGGAGGAACCCATGGGCTTTGATACTTGGGGCTTTGATACAGGCTTTGATCTTATGAGCGCGCTGTTTCCCATTGTATTTCTCTGCATTTTAGGCGTTTTCGCAGCTGTAGCCATCCGTGGCATCGCCAGCTGGACTCAAAATAACCATTCGCCCCAGCTTTCCGTCTCCGCCCGGGTCGTGTCCCGGCGCACGGAGGTCTCCCACCACAGCTTTGCCAACGGCGGCGACGTTACCGGGGCCCATGGCTATTCCACCAACAGCTCCACCTGGTATTATGTCACCTTCGAGGTGGAAAGCGGCGACCGGATGGAGTTCTCTGTCAACGGCAAGGAATACGGCTTGCTGGCCGAGGGTGACACCGGAAAACTGACATTTCAGGGAACGCGGTATCTCTCTTTCGTCCGGAATTAAAACAACCAAATACAAAAGCTCCTCTGTATAACCGTCATACAGAGGAGCTTTTTTCTTCCATTAATAGACTACAACCAGCGTGCCAACCGGAATATTCTCCGCCATCCACGCAATGTCGTCCTTCTGCATCCGGACGCTTCCGCCGGACGCAGGCTTGCCGATGGTATCGTCCGTAACCGCGTCCGTTTTGGCGTCATAGGGCTGGCTGGTGATTGCCTCGCCGCCATTGTACACCATTACCGGCTTTACATAGGTATTTCCCAGATCCCACTTGTCCTGCAACGCAGAATAGGTATAAACGCCGGTGGTGGTGGGAGAGGTATTCTTGCCGGTGGCGCAGTCAAAGCACTCCTCCAGCGTCCAATTTCCCTGATAGCCCTTAAAGACGTTCACCTTCTGGGTATATAGGTTGACCCACACCAGATAATCCGTGGTGCTGTCGTAGCCCATGGAGTTGACAAAGTCCACCTTCATCTCCTCAGAGTAGTCCTCATCAGTGGTGCAGTCCTCCTTCGAGATCTCCACGTCATCCTCGTCCACCCAGCCGTCCGTTCCATCGGGCAGCTGAATGCGAAGCGCTGTGGTACCGCTGTCATTGGTCTTATATTCCAGAATCAGCGCAGTATCTCCCTCCGAAAGTGTCGCTGTCTTGCTCTTTAAATCTGCACCGTCATACACCGAAACATCGCTTTCCGCAGATACCGGAATTTCCGCCGTTTTGATCATCACGGCGCTGTCGTTCTTTGCCACGCGCTCCACATCTACCATAGTGGATGCGGAAAAGCTGTCACCTCCGGAGATATTAACCTCCAGCCCGACCTCTACCGTATCTGCGCCTTCCTCTGTGGGATCCAGTGCAACGTCGTAGCTTACCGTGGAGCCTTCTACCAACAGTCGCTGCTCCTCGTGGCTCACCTGCACGCCATCCACATACCATGTCAATTCTGCTACCACGCTGTTTGCTATATTGCCGAATGCTCCAGTTACTGTGGTATAGGGGTGGTACACCGAAATATTTCCATTGTCATAGAGCACCACCGTGGGATCCTCTACCGTACTCTGGGTCTGTGCCTCCGCAATCAACTGCTCCTTTGTATTCTGCATCTCCGACGCATCCGACGTGGAATCCGTTGCCGCCGCTGATGCTCCAAGCAACGCTTCTCTGGAATGGTCATCATTCCGGTGCAGAAAACTGCGTCCCACAGTAAAAAGTGCCAGCGCAATCACTGCGAAGCAAAGCATCCGAAAAATCCATGCAATTATTTTCTTCATAGCCTCACCACTTATTTCTTACTTTTTCTGCGAATCCAAAGAAGCGATCCATGGAGATCCGCGTTCCGTCATCCAGCACGGCGCTTCCGGTAAAGGTACCAAACACTTGATGCTGGTCAGAGCACAGCGGCCCCACCTTGGTCATTGCGCTGCGATCCAATACAGGCTCAAACAATGCCTCAAACCGCCCGTCATTGGAGGTAAACCGCCATGGTGTCATATAGTCATCCTCTCCATTTCCCTTCTGTGGAATTTGAAAGGTCACCTGATCCAGCTTATGCGCCATTCCGTCATAAAACAGCATATTTTCCGTTGCCGCGCTGGTATCTCCAAAGCCATAGCCCAGATTGAAGCCAAACACCTTGCCGCCGATTTCTCCGGCAGCGCTGGACCAGTACCATGTATTATCAAACGTCCAGACGCCTCTGCCCCAATCCAAAATTGCAAAGCTGTCCGTCGGATCAAAGCGATACTGCCGTTCCCGAAAGGTCACCTCGCCGGACGCGCGCATGCCAACCAGCTTCTGGTTGTAATAAAAGGCTCTTGGATGCCCCGCAAAGGGCGTAGCGATCACCATGGAATCCTTCGGCGGTTTTGTCAGGGTCACGCTGCCGTCAATGGGATTCCCATCCCGGAAGTTGTCCATATGGAAGGTCAGCCGCCGGGTATCCCCGTGATTTTCAAACAGCAGCTGATAGCCCTTGCCCCCGGCATAGAGATTCCCAGAGGCGCTGGTTTCCGGCAGCTTCATCTTCCCCATGGGCATTATGACCATGGGAGAGGTGGTCTGCTCCCACTTTTCCTGAAAATCCAGCAGGCTAACGCTGACCAGCCCCATATAACCATTGTCCGCAATGGTCAACGCCAATCCGAATTTTTCATTGGTAATGAGATAATAATCCCATTCCTTCCGCCGCATTTTCGGAGCCTTCACATCTTTCCTGCGATAGTCGAGCTTCAGCTCTGTGGCCCAGCCGGGTTCCCGCAGGATCCCCAGCTCATCCAGCAGCGGGCCGTCTTTAACGATTCTGTGCTGCACGAAGCCGTTCCTCCATATAGCTGTGGGCGCGATTTTCCAGCGTATCCGTCAGTGGCTCCAGCTGGAATCCGGGATACTTCCGCTCCAACGCCCAGCGGATCAGCATATCCGCAATTGCTGGATTCTTGGGCAACAGACAGCCGTGGCTGTAGGTGGCATAGACATTCTTATACCTTGCGCCCTCGTAGCCGTCCTTGCCGTTGTTGCCATAGCCGGAGAGCACCTTACCCACTGGCTTTACACCGTCGCCCAAGAAGGTTTGACCGGAGTGGTTTTCAAAGCCCACCACCGTCTGACCGCCCAGGTCATCGCACTCATACATGTAGTTTCCAATCATTCGGTCCTTCTGCCCTACGGTATAGAGATCCAGCGCACCCAGAAAGTCGCACTGCTGCCCGTCCCAGGTTTTATAGTAGCTGCCCAAAATCTGATAGCCGCCGCAGATGGCGAGGAATACCTTTTCATCCTCAATGGCAGCCTTGATTTCCGCCGTCTTTTCACCGGACAGATCCTGAAGCAGAACCCCCTGCTCAAAGTCCTGCCCGCCGCCGATGAAAAACAGGTCGTATTTGGACGCCTCCAGCTTATCGCCGATGGACACGCCCTCCACATTACAGTCAATGCCGCGCCATTCCAGACGCTTTTTGAGGCAGGTCACATTGCCCCGATCCCCATAGAGGTTCAAAATATCGGGATAGAGATGGCAAATATTCAATTCCATAATTACGCCTCCCAATATTCCTTGAACCCGTAGGTCTTGCTGATCTTATCCCGCAGTGCCAGCATGGCGGTATAGGTAGGCATCACATAAACCGGATCAGGCTGTGCAGTCACCGCTTCCATAAGCTTGCCATAGTCCTTCTCCACATGGATCTTTTCCTCCGGGATTCCCGCATACAGGAACCGAAGAGCCATATCATCCGCCCGGATGCCGGAAACATAGACGTCCTTAAGCTTTTCACCCATGCCGAGCAGCTTCTCAAAGTCCACATCCCAGATCCAGCTGACATCCTTGCCGTCCTGCGCCCGGTCATTGAGACAGGCCACAAACACAGCCGGCGAGGACGTGTTGGTCATGAAATTCAGCACCTGATTGCATCCAGCGGGGTTCTTGATCAGGATCATCCGTACCGGGGTATCGTGGATATCGAACTTTTCCATTCGCCCGAAGCCACACTGGAATCGGGACAGACTGTCGACAACCGTCTGCTCCTCCAGTCCCATGGCACTGCCCGCCGCCATGCAGGCGCAGGCATTGTAGATATTATAGCCGCCGGGCAGGTTAATGGTTGCAGGATAGCTCCCCTGCGCAGTGCCGAACACCACCTGTGACCGTTCTGCATCAGAGGACACAACTTCAGTTATCGCAATCTTCGGCTCCGGTCTCCCATAGCCGCAGTTTGGGCAGTGATAGCCACCCAGATGTCCATAAGTCACATAGTCATAGACATATTCGTGCTTGCAGCGAATACAGTAGGGCGCATCGGATACCTCGTCCACCCGATCCTTGTAGATGGGCGTATTGACACCGTAGAAGATTACGGGATTCTCCACATCGTCATGAAGCGATGCAGTCAGAGAATCGTCCGCATTCAGGCACAGGGTCGCATTAGGGCTGTGCTGAATGCCAATCCGGATATTGTCCAGCGTATGGGTCACCTCGCCATAGCGATCCAGCTGATCCCGGAATACATTGGTCACAACAACCGTTTTTGCATCTACATAGGTGGAAATCATCTTGAACGCCGCCTCATCCGCCTCGATGAGCGCATAGGGATAGCGGCACTTTCCACTGAGGGTGCCTGAGTTCGCTGCAAACTCGGCTGTTACACCGCTGAGGAGATTTGCACCGGTCTTATTGGCAAAGAAGGAGATTCCAGAATCAGCCATGGCCTGCTCGATCATTCGAGATGTGGTGGTCTTGCCGTTGGTGCCCGTAACAATTACCGTCGTTACGCCTTCTGCCAGCCGTCCGAGCAAATCAGGGCAGAGCTTCAATGCAATTCTGCCCGGCATGTCCGTACCGCCTCGGCCCAGCTTGCGGATTGCAAACCGGGAAAATTTGCACATAAAAATAGCGAAAGATGTTTTAATGTTCATAACTATAGGATTATAGCATGTTTCCCTCTGTTTGGCAACCCATCCCGTCACAGAGAAAGCGCTGCGCTCCGCAGCCCATTGGCACACGAAGCGCAGCGCATTCATTTACGTCAAAAAATCGCGAAGTTTGTTGGAGCGGTTGGGATTCCGAATTTTCCGCAGAGCCTTCGCCTCAATCTGGCGCACCCGCTCTCGGGTCACGTTAAATTCCTTGCCCACTTCCTCCAGCGTTCTGGGACGTCCGTCATCCAGCCCGTACCGCAGCCGAAGCACCTTTGCCTCCCGCTCTGACAGCGTGTCTAAAATCTCCATCAGCTGCTGGCGCAGCATGGCCTGTGATACCGCATCAGCAGGCTGAGAACCGGTATTATCCTCAATAAAATCCCCAAGATGACTGTCATCCTCCTCGCCCACCGGCGATTCCAGTGAAACCGGCTCCATACACATCTGGCGAATCTCATTGATCCGCTCCGGAGTCAGGCGCATGGCCTTGGACAGTTCCTCCACCGTAGGCTCCCGTCCCAACTCCTGCTGGAGTTTTCGGGAGCACTGGGTCAGTTTGTTCATTGTTTCCACCATATGGACAGGAATCCGAATGGTGCGTGCCTGATCCGCAAGCGCTCTGGTAATAGCCTGCCGCACCCACCATGTGGCATAGGTCGAAAACTTAAAGCCTTTGGTGAAATCGTATTTCTCCACCGCCTTTAAGAGTCCCAGATTTCCCTCCTGAATCAGATCCAGCAGCTGCATGCCGCGTCCCACATAGCGCTTCGCAATAGACACCACCAGCCGGAGGTTCGCCTCAGTCATTTTTTTTGCCGCCTCCTGATCGCCCTGAGCAATCCGCTTGGCAAGCTCCTGTTCTTCCTCGGGAGTCAACAGAGGCACCTTACCGATTTCCCGGAGGTACATACGGACAGGGTCTCCAGTTCCGTATTCCTCAGTCTTCGGCTCCACCTCCTCATTTTTGCTTTCTTCGTCCAGTTCCTCCTGAAGTTGGCTCAGTTCCTCGGCACTGGGGGATGCTTCGTCGAGAGTTTCCTCCGTTGGAGGCATTACCTCAACGCCAGCCTCGGATAGCACATGGTATGTCTCTTCAATCTGATCCATGTCTGCCCCCAAAGGCGCCATTGCCGCCGCAAAGGCCTCCGTCGGAAGGCTTCCGCCCGCTTCCTTCCCCTTTGCAATAAGCTTTTCCTGTACGTCCTTCAGGGTCTTCTCGTCCAGCTTTTTCTGCGAGGTATTGCTCATGATATCATCCTCCATACCCATTTTGTTCCCGACGACGCTGCAACGCTGCCATCAAATCCTTGCTGCCGCGCTTTGCCGCCTCCGTTTGGATTACGCCTATGTAATCATGAAGAGCCTTTTCGCTGACCACGCCCTCCATCTTCTGAGAGATCCTTGTGATATGAGACATTTCTTCTGCGGTAAACGTGCCGCTCATGGCAGGGACGGAGATATGCTCCCCCGCCTTCCACCGCTCCTGCATCCACTGGTACACCCGACCCAGCAGCGGAGCGGAAAACTCCTCCGGCTTGAGGTTCCCGGTGAGATCCAGCAGCGCCGGTTCCAGCATCAGCTGCCCCAATACACCCTCCTCCGCCACTGCGGATTTTACATTGTCATATTTGAGGCCGGAGGCCGTGTGCTCCGCCGGGCGGAGATTCTGCCGTTCCTCCCGCTTTCGTCTGGTATTGATCCTGCGTTTATAGGCTCTTTGCACCTCCAGCCGCATGGCGGCAGGCTCAATTCCCGCCATTTCCGCAGCACGTCCGCTGTATACCTCCCGCTCCACAGAGGATTCCATGGAGGCAACCAAATCCGTCGCTTCCTTGAGAAATTCCACCTTTCCATCGTCTGCGGTAAGATCATGCTTTCTCCGGATGCTTTCCAATTGGTAAATTGCCTGATTTTCTGACATGCCCAGAAGCTTTTTGAACCGCTCTGCCCCATATTTTTTTAAAAACTCATCCGGATCCTTTGCTCCCTGCATCCGGAGCACCTTCACCGTGATGCCGGTCTTCTCCAAAATACCGATGGCACGCTTCGCCGCGTTCTGCCCCGCCTGATCGCCGTCATAGCACAGCACCATTTGCTTGGTGTATTTCGCCAGCATCCCCGCCTGCTCCTGCGTCAGCGCCGTACCAAGGGACGCCACTGCGCAGTCGAAGCCGTATTGGTGCATGGAAATGGTGTCCATATATCCTTCCGTGAGTACCAGCATCTCCATTTTTGTCTTTTTTGCCACATTCAGCGCAAACAGGTTCTTCCGCTTGTTGAAAATCATGCTCTCCGGGGAGTTGAGGTACTTCGGCTCCGAGCCGTCCATCACCCGCCCGCCAAAGCCGATCACATTGCCCCTTACATCAATAATCGGGAACATGACCCGGTTCCGGAACCAGTCGTAGGTGCTGACAGAATCCACCGCATTGCCGTTTTCATCGGTTTTCTGCCGGTGCTTGGTGCGAACCAGCCCAGCCTCCTGCAAATCCTCAATGGTATAGCCCTTCGCCAGCATCGCCCGTTTCAGGCCGTCCCACTGATTGGGCGCAAAGCCCAGTCCAAAGGAAACAATGGTTTTTGGGGACAACCCCCGACCCAACAGATACCGCAGTCCCTCCTGTCCCTCCGGACTTTTCAGGGTTTCATGATAAAACCTCGCCGTGTCCCGGCAGAGCTTCCACAGATGTTCCTTACGTCGGAGTGTCGACTTTTGACGTGGATCCTCATCAGGAACTTCCATTCCAGCACGTCGCGCAAGAAAACGCACCGCATCGGGATAATCCAGCCCCTCGATCTCCATTATAAAGTTGACAACGCCGCCGCCCTTATGACAGCCGAAGCAATAGAAGATGCCCTTTTCCGGTGCCACCGAGAAGCTCGCCGTTTTCTCATTGTGGAAGGGACACAGCCCAAAGAGATTGCTGCCCCGGCGGGTCAGGGTCACATATTGCCCCACCACGTCCTCTATGGAGTTCTTCTCCTCCAGCTCCTGTAAGAATGCCTCTGGGAACGCCAAGGCGCGCACCTCCTTCTGGATGATTTCCAAATTTTCGTATCATTATGCATCCGCGCTTATCCCCGAACCTGCCACGCCGTGGGGATAAAGATCTCACTGAATTTATACACTGCATATTTGTCGGTCATTCCGGCAATGTAATCCGTCACCGTTCGCTCAATTCCGTCAAAGCTCAGCTGGGGCTGAAAGTCCGGCGGCAGCTTTCCGGGATGCTTCAAATAGTAGTCATAGAGCATGCCAATGATATCTCTGGCCTTGGACTCCTCGCCCTTGGCCACAGGGTTGCGGTATACCCGCTCAAACATAAAGTCCCTCAGCCGCTCCATGGCATCTGCAATCTCCGGGTCGCGTTCCATATGATCCAGCCCCTGAGAATGGTGGATAATATCCATCACCAGTGTATTGATTCTCTGAGAATGGGTCTGCCCCAGTACGTCAGTGATGTCCCGTGGAATATCACTGTTCTCCAAAATCCCCGCCCGTCTGGCATCGTCAATGTCATGGTTGATATAGGCGATGCGGTCCGCCAGCCGGATGATCTGCCCTTCCAGCGTTTCGGGAATAAAGTCGCCTGTGTGACCCACAATGCCCATGCGGGTTTCATAGGTAAGGTTCAGCCCCTCGCCGTCCTTCTCCAGAATGTCCACCACCCGCAGGGACTGCTCGTTGTGCCGAAACGCCTTGCCGGTGATATCACTGAGAGCCTTTTCTCCGGCATGTCCAAACGGGGTATGACCCAGATCATGACCAAAGGCAATGGCCTCGGTAAGATCTTCGTTGAGCTGCAATGCCCGTGCAATGGTTCTGGATATCCGCATGACCTCCAGCGTATGGGTCAGCCGGGTTCGGTAGTGATCTCCCTCCGGCTGCAAAAAAACCTGAGTCTTGTGTTTGAGCCGGCGGAAGGATTTGCAGTAGACGATCCGATCCACGTCCCGCTGATAGCAGGTACGTACCTCGTTTTCTTCCTCCGGGCGCAATCGCCCTCTGGTCTCATCTGCCCTGGCCGCCCAGGGTGAGAGCATCATGTGCTCCCGCTGTTCCAGTTCCTCACGAATCGTCATAGTCAGCACCCCTTATATTCAATTGTGCAGCAGGCAGCTTCGCCCGCCAGCCTATGGGTTCTACTTGATTTCCGGCACCTTTACCGGTACGCCCCGGAACACCCGCTCCAGCTTTTCTCCCTTAATGCTGCCGGAGGACAGCTCTGTGAGCGCCGCAAGATATCCGGTTGTCTCGCCCTCCGGCGTCAGAACCGTCAGCATCACATCCGCACCGTAATCGGTGTCCTCAATGACGCCGCCGCGCTTTTCCGTCTCCTGCCGTACCCGCTCAAACTGCGCATAGCTGCACGGCACCAGAAGCCGATCCCAAAGCCGTTCTACCGAGGTTCCCGCCGCCAGCAGCGCGTCCTTTGCGCCCTTGGTATACGCACGAGCCAACCCGCCGGTTCCCAGCAGGATGCCACCAAAATACCGGGTCACCACGCATACACAGTCGGTGATACCTTCTCTGGAGAACACCTCCAGCATGGGCTGCCCCGCAGTTCCCTGCGGCTCGCCGTCGTCGGAGTAGCGAAGCGTACCGTCCCGCAGAAGATAGCACCAGCAGCTGTGCCGGGCGTCATGGTACTTTTTCTTGACCTCCGCCACATGCATCCGAGCTTCTTCCTCCGTAGAGACACGCCAGACCTCACCGATAAACCGGGACTTCTTTTCCACAAATTCTGATGTTCCGTATCCGGTTGGAAGATAGTATTCGGTCACGGTGCGCCCCCCTTTTTTCAGCCTACAATATAATCCCGATACCGCCCCTGCAATTCTCTGCTGAGGGCAGCATCAACCAAAATACCATCGTTTTCGTATTCCGAGGAGAACACTTTGCCCTCCCGGTGGATCCGATCCAACTCACCAGCCGCCGCATAGGGCAGCTTCATGGTCACCCGCTTTACGCCGGTGTCTAAGTTCTTCTCAATCAGCTCCAGCAGCTTTGGCAGTCCGGTTCCCGTCGCCGCAGAGATCGCCACGCGGTTTTCTCCCACCGGGATCAGCTGCGGCTCTACCAAATCGGCCTTATTATAGACCTCGATCATCGGAACACCCTGGGGCGCCAGCTGAGACGCCAGCTTTTCCACCACTTCCATATGCGCCGTCCGATCCGGATCAGAGGTGTCGATCACATGAAGCAGCAGGTCTGCGTATTGCAGCTCCTCCAGCGTTGCCTGAAAGGCCTCCACCAGATTGTGGGGCAGCTTTGCGATAAATCCAACGGTATCGCTGAGCAGCACGTCCAGTGTATCCGACACCGTCATCCGCCGGGTGGTAGTATCCAGCGTGTCAAACAGGCGGTTGTTCGCAGGAATCCCAGCGCCAGTAAGCGCATTGAGCAGCGTGGACTTTCCGGCATTGGTATAGCCGATGAGTGCCACCACCGGAACGCTGTTCTTCTCCCGCAGCTGCCGCTGCACGCCGCGTACCCGGCGCACCTCTTTCAGCTCCTGCTGAAGCCGGGAAATGCGGGTACGGATATGCCGTCGATCCGATTCCAGCCGTGTCTCACCGGGACCTCTGGTGCCGATACCGCCGCCCTGCCGGGACAGGGAACGTCCCATGCCGGAAAGCCGCGGCAGCAGATATTGATACTGCGCCAGCTCTACCTGCAGCCTGCCCTCACGGGTCTTGGCCCGCTGTGCAAAAATGTCGAGGATCAGCGCCGACCGGTCAATTACCGTCGCACCGGTGATGTCCTCCAGCGTGCGGATTTGGGAAGGCGACAGATCATTGTCGAAAATCACCATGTTCGCGCCGGTGGCCTCCACCGCCTGCTTTAGCTCCTCCGCCTTTCCTTCGCCCAGAAAGGAATGAGGATCCGGCGCGGGACGCGATTGCAGCAGCGTCCCCACTGCGGTGCCGCCCGCCGTCTCCAGCAGTGCTTTCAGCTCCTCCAGAGTAGACTCCGTAGCGGTCTCCTCTCTTGAGAACACCGCTGCATCCAGTCCCGCCAGTATGGCCTTATCGGGATTGATTTTTTCTTCCATAGAACCTCCTATGGTTGTAAGCTATATATCAGGGAATATACCGTGTCATGCACAGTTGCAGTCGCAGCGAATCTATTCGCTTTTAACAAGACATCGCGCCGAAAGAACACGCCGTCCCTTTCCATAATTCCGCTTCGCAGCTGTCTTTCTCCGCCCCGCCCGGCTTCTGAGCGTAGCGGCAAAGCGCAATTGCGAGGGGATTTTTTGCGCTGGCAAGGCAGACATTCGCAGGAATACTTTGTGTATTTCAAGAATGGCTGCTGCCGTCAGAGCGGAAAAGATCCCGCAAGGGCCTTTGATGCCTAGCTTAGATGCCCAACTAAATCCAAAAAGGCAAAAAGGGGCTGTTTCACGTATGGTGAAACAGCCCCTTTGACGGGATACTTACTTCAGGCCGAACTTCTTGTTGAAGCGTTCAACACGTCCGCCAGTGTCAACCAGCTTCTGCTTGCCGGTATAGAAAGGGTGGCACTTGGAGCAGATTT
>CAJKSU010000044.1 GCA_905202605.1 uncultured Eubacteriales bacterium | reverse complement strand
AGGTCTGCACTTATTTTATATTGTACCACAGCTTGCCCGCCTTGTCATCCTTTTGGTGACCGCTATACCTCCAGTATACGAAAAAACGGACTTCCCATGCAGATGCTCCCATGGAATTTGCGGGAAAAAACGGGCGAAGCCTTGCTCCCCGCCCGTTCCATTCGTATTCATGATAATTCCCGCTCCGCCAGCAGGATTGTCCCCTTCTCCTGGGGTATCTCCCGTATCACCCGGAAGCCGTTCTTCTTCCAGAAGCGGGTAGACTGCGGGTTGCCCTTGTCAATTCCCAGCCGGACGCTTTGGAAGCCCAGCCCTTTGAGCCGCCCGCACAAATGGTCGATCAGCCGCGTTCCCGCGCCCCTTCCCTGCATCGTCTGCTCCAGCATAAAGAAGCCCACAAAGGCAATCTCCTTCTCCGGATAGCCGTCGATGAGATCCATAATCGCCGCCAGCTGACCTTCTTGGAAAAAGCCCACATAATATTTGTCCTCGATTGACGTCCCCGGCGGAGTAATGGTCATATCCCGCCGAATGCCCTGCGCCGTTGGCACCGCGTCTCCGCCGCAATAGCGGTAATACTGCGGATTGCCCTGCATCAACGCCAGCACCGCCGGAATATCCGTCTCACCGAGCCGCCGAACGGCGTATTCATCGGAAAGCGCCGCCGGATCCATTTGCTTCATACGTTCTCCTTTTCGCACAAAAGGCGGGCAGAGATGTGCTCTCTGTCCGCCTTGCAATTGTAATTATTCGCCGATCTGAATCTTCTTGAGTACAGAAGCACATCTGGGGCAGAGTTCCATTTCTGCGTCTACCTGCTCGTTGTGCGCCCAGCAGCGGCTGCACTTAGGTGCCTGAGAAGGCGCTACCGCAATGGTCACGCCGGGGAAGTTCTCTCCGGCAACGCCCTGACCTTCACCCTCTACCACGGTGACCTTGGATACGATGCACACCGCAGCCAGATCATGCCGACCCATGGCATCAAATGCGTCCTTGCCCTCGGTATTCAGGTACAGCGTTACCTCTGCGTCCAGACTCTTGCCCACCAGCTTCTGGGCTCGGGCAGCCTCCAGCGCCTTGTTCACATCGGTGCGCAGGGCAATGACCTTATCCCACTGATCGCTCAGCTCCTGACTCAGGCACAGCTTCTCGTCATAGTCGGGGATATCATTCAGCAGCACGCAGGAAGCCTCGTCTGCCGCCCCGTGGGGCATTGCTGCCCAGATCTCCTCAGAGGTAAAGGCCAGCATGGGAGCCAGCATCCGTGTCATGCCGTCAAGGATCTTGTACAGTGCGGTCTGAGCAGCGGCACGATCCGCATCGTCGCCGCAGTACAGCCGATCCTTAATGATATCCAGATAGAAGTTGGACATATCCACCACGCAGAAGTTGTAGATTGCGCGATAGACACCATGGAACTCATAACGGTCATAGGCAGTCCGTACCGTCCGGATCAGCTCGTTATAACGTGCCAACGCCCACTGATCCAGCGGAGTCAGCGCAGTGTAGTCCACCTGATCGGCGTCGGGATTGAAGCCGCTCAGATTGCCCAGCATATAGCGGGCGGTGTTGCGGATCTTCAGGTAGGCCTGAGACAGCTGCTTGAGGATGTCCTTGGAGATACGCATATCCTGCGTATAGTCCGCAGAGGAAACCCATAGACGAAGCATATCCGCACCGTAGTCCTTGATGACCTCATCGGGTGCAACGGCATTACCCAAAGACTTATGCATGGCACGACCCTCGCCGTCTACCGTCCAGCCGTGGGTAATGATCTGCTTATAGGGCGCCACACCCTTGGTGGCGATAGAAGTCAGCATGGAAGACTGGAACCAGCCGCGATACTGGTCGCCGCCCTCCAGATAAACATCCGCCGGGAAGTGCAGCTCGTCCCGCTGATCCACTACAGCAGCATGGGTAGAGCCGGAGTCAAACCATACGTCCATGATATCGGATTCCTTGGAGAAGTGCTTATGGCCGCACTTGGGGCATACAAAGCCCTCCGGCACCAGCTCATCCGCGGTCTTCTCAAACCAGATGTTGGAGCCGTGGTCATGGAACAGGTTGGCGATATGGTCAATGGTTTCAGGGGTTACAATATCCGCACCGCACTGGTCGCAGTAGAAGATTGGGATCGGCACGCCCCACTTGCGCTGACGGGAGATGCACCAGTCGGAGCGCTCGGTAATCATGGAGGTCATGCGCTCCTTGCCCCACTCCGGCTTCCACGAGATTCCATCGCAGGAGTCAACCGCAGCCTGCTTGATGGCGTCCACGGAGCAGAACCACTGCTCGGTAGCACGGAAGATGATGGGCTTTTTACAGCGCCAGCAATGAGGATAGGAGTGAACGATATCCTCTTTTGCCAGCAGCGCACCGCACTCCTCCAGTGCAGGCAGCACGTATTCGTTTGCCTTGGAGATATGCACGCCATTGAAGCGCTCGTCGGTCATAACGCCCTTGGCATTCACGGGTACCGGAACGCCGATATGGGTCAGCCCTGCCTTGTCATACTTCTGGCAGATATTAAAGTCATCGGCGCCAAAGCCGGGAGCAGTGTGTACGCAGCCGGAGCCGGCGTCCAGCGTAACATGGTCGCCGCAAAGCACCACGGACTCCTGATCCATCAGGGGATGCTGAGCAGTCATCAGCTCCAGCTCGGAGCCGGGCAGCTCGGCAATGATCTCATAGTGCTCGATGCCGGCCTCCTTGGCAACTGTCTCAGCCAGATCCTTGGCAACAATATAAACCTCACCGTTTTCCGCCTTCATCAGCGCATAGGTAAACTCCGGATTTACGGAGATCGCACGGTTGCCGGGCAGCGTCCATGCTGTAGTGGTCCAGATCACGAAGTAGGTATGATCGAGGTCGGTAAGGGAAGCGAGCTTGCCCTTGTCATCCTTGACCTTGAATTTTACAAAGATGGTGGTACAGGGATCGTCCTGATACTCGATTTCCGCCTCTGCCAGCGCCGTTTCATCGGTGTAGCACCAATAGACGGGCTTGAGCCCCTTATAGATGTACCCTTTTTCCGCCATCTTGCCGAACACGCGGATCTGCGCCGCCTCAAACTCCGGCTTCAGGGTCAGGTAGGGATTGTCCCAATCACCGATGACACCCAAGCGCTGGAACTCAGATCGCTGGCGGTCAACAAAGCTCAGGGCATATTCCCGGCATTTATCCCGGAATTCCACATCGGTCAGCTCGTCCCGCTTGATCTTCTTGTTCTTGAGGATTGCAGACTCAATGGGCAGGCCGTGCGTATCCCAGCCTGGGATATAGGGAGCCTTATACCCGGTCATATTCTTATAGCGGACGATCATGTCCTTGAGAATTTTGTTGAGCGCCGTGCCGATATGGATATCGCCATTGGCATAGGGAGGGCCGTCATGCAGCACGAAACTGGGCTTCTCCGCATTATGCTCCATAAGCTTATGATAGGTGCTCACCTCATATTCGCCGTTCAGCAGCGCAGGCTCCCGCTTGGGAAGACCGGCACGCATGGGGAAATCCGTCTGAGGCAGATGGATTGTCTTGTTATAATCTTTTGCCATTGAATTCTGTTCCCTTCTCTGCCCTGAGGCAGGATTTTCTCATTATAATCAGCCCAAGGGCTTCATCACCACGGTATCACCGGAGGGATCTGCCGTGGAGGGCTTTGCATTTCCGTCTCCCTCCAGAATCTTGCTGAGATTCAGCTCAATCTGGCGGGTAATCTCACTGGGATCCGCCTTTTTCGGCTCCTGAGGCTTTATCTCCGGTATTGGCTCCGCAGGTTTTGCCGCCTGCGGCTGTGCATTCTTCGCCGCCTTGGGTACGATGGTCATCTGGCGAATTTTCTCCAAGTGGCTCAGGGACTGATGCACCTGATTTTCCATCTCCTCAATAAACGCCGCTGCTGTCTTCTTGGCACGGGAAACCCGCTCCGCCTCCGCAGCCAGCTCCCGCTTGAGATCCACGTTCCTCTCCCGCAGGGACGCCTCGGTATCAGCGAGCATCTTGGCGCACTTGCGCTCCGTCTCCTGCACCATATCGTCTGCCGTTTTCTGCGCCGCCACAATGGCCTTGTTCAGGCTTTCTTCCTGCTTTCGATACTCCTCCAGACGCTCTACCAGTACCTTCATCTTGCTTTTCAGCACTGCGTTTTCTTTATAGAGCGCCGCATAGTCCTCCGCCAGCGGGCCGATAAAATCATCTACCGACGCAACGCTGTAGCCGCCGAATACCGCTTTTTCAAAGGATTCGGACTGCTCCCGAACCTCCTGTGGGGTAAACATAGGCGACCTCCTTTCATAAGAGCGAAAGGGCTCGGTTTTCACCCAGCCCTTACCGCATTATTTGTTTAGGCCTCGTCTTCGCTTTCATCCTGACTGTCTTCATCCAGTCCCACACCCTTGGGAACCATGATGAATACATCCTTTGCAGCTCTCCGCATGGTACCGTCCAGAGAATACACACAGCCGGTAAAGAAGTCTTTCAGGCGATTGGTTTCCTCAGGCTTCAGGGACTCGCAGTTCAGAATGACCGCAGCGCCCTCACGGAAGCAGTTGGCTGCAAAACGCGCTCTGTCAAAATCAAGAGAGGTGGGAGCCACCAGCACCACACGGCACTTGGACAGGCTCTGACCATATCCCTGACTCATGGGGCTGACAGAAGGACGCTGCGCCTCACCGCCCATTGCGCCCATACCGCTCATACCCATGCCGCCCATGGTAATGGGGCTTGCAGCTGCGGACTGTGCCGGCTGAGGCTGGGGCTGGGGAGCAGGCTGAGGCTGAGGCTGAGAAGCCGCCGGACGGGAATACGCAGGCTCGTTCAGGCCGTCATCCATATCGTCAAGCTCGTCATCTACCATTGTGCCGTCATCATCGTAAGGCCGGGTCAGTTTCTTCAGTTCGTCCATAATACTCATGGCTGTGTCCTCCAAATTAATTTTTTACGTATTGTCTCGACCCAAAAATAGCGGTACCAACCCGGATCATTGTAGTACCCTCTTTAATGGCGTCGGCAAAGTCGTCACTCATGCCCATAGATAGGCAGTCTATGTTAGTATTATCGTATTTTTTCGCCTTTATGTCAACATAAAGCTCATACATTTTCGCAAAATATCGCAAATTTCCTCCATTTTCCGTAGAAATCGGGGGGATTGTCATAAAGCCGCGGAGTCTAAGATTAGGAAACTCCTCCATTTTTGCTGCCAACTCATCCGCAGCCTCCGGCGGAATCCCAGATTTTGCCTCCTCGCCGCCCACGTTGACCTCGATCAGGATATCCTGCGTCAACCCGCGCTGCGCCGCAAGACGGTTGATGGTGGTCATCAGTTCTGGGGAATCCACGGAATGGATCAGCTCCACTGTTCCCACCAGAAACTTGGCTTTATTCTTTTGCAGGTGTCCGATAAAGTGCAGTGGGCAGCCCTCATAGGCGCCCTGAGCGTTCTTTTCCTGAAGCTCCTGCACCCGATTTTCACCGCAGATATCCACGCCTGCCGCAATGGCCTCGCGTACCCGCTGTGCATCGTTCATTTTGGTGGCAGCCAGCAGAAGAATCTCCTTTTCATCCCGTCCGGCCTGAGCAGCCGCATGGGCCATCTGTTCTCGAATCCGAGCAACACGATCTGCAATCTCACTCACTTTGCTTGCCTCTTCCCTGCGTTATATCGCTTTTGTTTGTATAGTATACCGCAGAAGTGTGAAAATTTCCACCCCTGTTTTTTATTCTGACAAGATTTTCACGCTAAGCTGCCGCACCGACGCCACCGCCTCCAGCCGCTGAGTGCAGGAGAACAAAATCTTCCACCCGTTCCCAGTACATTTTGTCTGCTCCACCCGCAGAGTGCAGGTTCCAAAGCCGCCGCCCAGCAGTGCCGCACGGCGCTCCTGCCCCGGCTCCAGATATGCCTGACTTGTCCCCGCAAAATACCAGATGTCCGAGGTGATCAGTCGCCCCAGCGCCGTCCTTTTCCGCGGGGCAAGGGGCAGGGACACCCTTGCCTCCGGCCAACTCTCCGGCGTCAGGATTTCTTCCAGCCCGTCCACATTAGCGGAAAACACCCCGGACTCCGATGCCTGACAGCTTGCGCCGCCGCTGCCCTTCGGCGCGCTTTCATATGCCATTGCAGGCTCATCCTCCGATTCTGCCAGCATCAAACCGCGAATTTGGCTTCGGCTGCCATTCTGGATCGCCTCCCACAGCAGCAGCCGCCGCTGATACAGGGGTTTTTCCCGCTCCTGCGCAGCCTGCTCCAGCGCCGACTTCCGCTCTGCCCAGATCTGTGTTTCGGTCGTTGGCCGCTCCCGGAACAACGTTTCTCCCGCCGCTACCCGGCTCCCCTCTGAGGCTGTACATTCCCATTGTACCGTCTCATTTTCGTAAATTACCCGTTCCTGCCGAATCACAACGCCGGTTATCACTGCTGCTGTGTCGTTTTCCTGCACCATTTGTTCCGTGCGCCCAGCCTGATTTTCCGCATCCGTGCAAAACAGGCTGACTGTCTGCCCTGCGCCCAACATCAGTACCGCCGCGGTCACCCCCGCCAGCGTCTGCTTTCCTGACCAGTTCCGAAAAAACAACGGGCATCGCCTCCGATGCCCATTGTATCACATTGTGCCGTCGAAAAAGGGAATAACCCCCAATGCCTCCGAAAAAACTGCCGCAGAAGTCGCCTGTTCATTTTGCCGGATCCAGTGGATCTTCGGATTGCGCCGGAACCACGTCAGCTGCCGCTTGGCATACCGCCGGGATCCCTGCTTTACCTGCTCCGCCGCCGTCTCCAGCGTCTGCATTCCCTCCAGCACCGGAAGGAATTCTTTATAGCCAATGGCCTGCATGGCAGTGGCCTCCCTTGGGATGCCCCGTTCCAGCAGTCCTCGGATTTCCTCCAGCAGTCCAACCTCCAGCATTTTGTCTACCCGGAGATTGATCCGGTCATAGAGCAGCTGTCTCGGCTCATAGGTCAGGCCGATCCATACGGGCTGGTATTTGTCCGGGAGCATCTGCGTCTCCAGATTGTGCTGGGTAATGGTCTTTCCCGTCTCCTCATAGACCTCCAGCGCCCGAATGATTCGCTTTTCATCGGCAAGATGCAGCCGCTCTGCGCTGTCAGGATCCACCGCCCGGAGCCGCCGGAACATCTGTTCCATGCCTCTCTCCTTTGCTTCCCGTTCCAGCGCCTGCCGTCTGCCCGTTTCCGGGCAGGGAGCAAAGGTTCTTCCGGCCATCAGCGCGTCCACATACATTCCTGTGCCACCGGCAATCACTGCCGTCTTTCCCCTGCTCAGGATATCCTGCAGGATCGGATCCGCCATTTCCACATACCGCGCCGCCGAAAAACTCTCCCATGGCTCCACCACGTTAATCATATGATGGGGGATCCCCGACATTTCCTCCGGAGTGACCTTAGCGGTTCCCACGTCCATACCCCGATACAGCTGCATGGAATCCGCGGAGATCACCTCGCCGTCCAGCGCTTTTGCCAGTGCTACGGACAGCGCCGTTTTCCCGGACGCGGTGGGGCCGACCACGCATACGATCTTATCCATCTTCCAGCACCACCCTGCGGGGCGTATGGTGTACCGCAGGCAGGAATTTCTCCAGCAGGTCCTTTGTGGCAAGTCTCATGCTGGTGGTGCTCATGCAGGGATGGCAGCCCACATACGGGAGCCTTAACACATCCTCGTCGATCAGCAGCTCCACATGGTCGTCATGGTCGTTCATCAGCCCCATCACACTCACGGAGCCGGGCAAAATGTCCAGATATTCCTCCATCTTTTCCTCATCCGCAAAGCTGAGCCGTGTGGAGCCGATCTGATGCGCCACATCCTTTGCCCGGAACTTCTTTTCACCGGGCAGCATCAAGAGAAAATATTGATTCCCCTTGGAATTCCGGAGGAACAGATTCTTGCAGATTGCCGTGTCCTCGCCCAGCAGTTGATCCGCCTGCGCGCAGTCCTCCATGGTACGCGCCGCATCGTGATCCACCCGCCAGAAGTCGATTCCCAGCCGCTCCAGCAGATCATAGACACGTTGTTCTCTCGGCTGCCGCTCCGCCGCATCGGACGGACGGCCATGCTCCAGCTGCATTTTCATTGGTATTGTTCCCCCCCCAGATTTCCGAATTACTTTGCTATAAAATACGCCGCCAGCACAATGATGCCCAACAGGATTCGATAGATGCCGAAGGCCGAGAAATTATGCCGCTTTACATAATTCATCAGGCTGCGAATCGCCAGCAGCGACACCACAAACGCCACCACAGACGCTACGATCAGGCACGCCCACTCGCTGCCGCTCATGGAATAGCCCTTCACGATAAATTTCAGCACCTTCAATACACTGGCTCCCAGCATCGTGGGAATCGCCAGAAAGAAAGAGAACTCTGCACCCACCGTACGGCTCATGCCCAATAGAATTGCACCGAGGATTGTCGCACCGGAACGGGAGGTTCCGGGGATCATCGCCAGCACCTGAAAGCAGCCCACCAGCAGCGCAGCTTGATAGGTGATCTGGCTGGTGGTACAAATTGTCGAGCGGCGCTTCCGGTTATACTGCTCCACCACAATAAACGCCACACCGTAGAGAATCAGGGTAATTGCTACCACAATATGGTTGTAGAGATGCGCATCCAGCCAGTCGTCCAGCAGTAGTCCCAGCACCACCGAGGGCAGGACCGCCACGATTACCTTAAACCACAGATTCCATGTCTGCTTTTTCTCCTTATCGCTTTTCTTTCCGGAAAACGGATTGAGCTTATGGAAGAATAGCACAATGACTGCCAGAATCGCCCCCAGCTGAATCACCACATCGAACATAGACACAAACGCATCCGATGCCTTCAGTGGCAGAAGCTGCTCCAGCAGGATCAGATGTCCCGTGGAGCTGATAGGCAGCCATTCCGTAATGCCTTCTACGACGCCATAAATGATAGCCTTTAAAATCTCAAGAAACATAACGGTTCTCCTTATGTCCGCTTAAACTGACGTTCTAATGTTGCCCGGCTCAGGGTGATACACACCGGTCTTCCGTGGGGGCAGTGCTTGATATCGTCCCGCGCCATCAGCTCTGCCACCAGCGCCGAGATCTCCTTGGGATCGGTATACTGTCCGCCCTTGATGGCGCCCTTGCAGGCAATGGTATGGAGGAGGTCGTCATAAACTGTCTCCTTATCCAGCTTCCGTCCGTCCTGTAACTGCTGCGCCAATTCGGAGAGGCACGCCGGGGTATCCGCCTCGGTCACGTCACAGGGGATCGCCCGCACTATCAGGTCGCCGCCGAAGTCCTCCAGTGTAAAGCCAAGTTCCTCCATGGTTTTCTGGTTTTCCAGCAGCACCGCAACCTCCTCCCGGCTCATAGCGGGATGCAGCGGACTGAGCAGCACCTGGCTCATCACCTCATGTCGCTGCGCCTTAAGCCGCTCAAAGCGGATTCGCTCATGGGCAGCGTGTTTGTCGAACAGCAGCAGACCGTCCCCCTGCTCTACAATGATATAGGTATCCAGCGCCTGTCCGATGATCCGGTACGGCTGCTCTGTTTCCAGCTCCGGCTGCTGAATTTCCTCCGGCTCCGGCGCTTTCGGCACCGGGATCTCCGGCAGCTCCATGACCGTCTGGGTCGGAGGAGCCAGCTCCGGCTCCGGGTTCGGTTCCAGCATCGGCACAACGGCAGGAATTGATTCCACCGCAGGCGGTTCCTGCATCGTTTGCCGGGTCGGTACCGCGTTCCACTCCGGCTTTTCCGCTGGTGTCTCCACCATCTGAGCAGCGGATACCTGTGCGGGTCTTGCCCCCTGCACCGTGGGAACCATGCGAACGCTGTCGTGTACCGACAGGCTCGAACGGCTTCCAGCCTCCGCCCGCTGCTCCAGCGACCGGAACTGCTGCACCACCGTGCCGGAGGGCTGCACGCCGCTGCTCTTCTCCATCAGCCCGGTCATGGCCCGGTATTCCTGCGCCGTGACATTCTGATAGAAGTTCTGCCTGGGCTGCACCTGAGGCTTTGGCGTTTTCAGCTCCATCTCCGGGCGATCCTGAGCGCGGCTCAGCGCCCCCAGTACGCTGTAGTGGATGGCGTCAAACACATCCCCCTCCCGCAGGAACTTCACCTCGGTCTTTGCCGGGTGGACATTGACATCCACCGCCGTGGGCGGCACCGTAACATGGAGTACGCAGATGGGGAAGCGCCCCACCATGATCTGATTTTTATAGGCTTCCTCCAGCGCCGAGGCCATCATCCGGGACTTTACATAACGTCCGTTTACAAAGAAGTGCTGATAGCTTCGGCTGCCCCGGCTGGCGGTGGGCTTTCCCACATAGCCGGTCACCGTCACGCCGCCGGAGGCAGACTTGACCTCCACCATTTCCTTGGCGCTGGCGCGTCCCATTGCCGCATAGATGGCGGACAGCAGCTTGTCGTCGCCGGGGGTGGTCAGCTCCGCCTTGCCGTCCCGGAGGAACCGGAACGCGATCTCCGGGTGTCCCAGCGCCTGCCGCTGCACCGCGCCGCTGATATAGCTTCCCTCTACGCTGTCCCGCTTTAAGAACTTCATCCGGGCGGGGGTATTATAGAACAGATCCCGAACGATCATGGTCGTCCCCTGCGGGCAGCCCGCAGGCTGAATATCCATCACATTGCCCGCCTCTACCCGCATGCTGACGCCCAGCTCTTCGGAGGCTGCGCGGGTCAGCAGGTCGATCTTGCTCACGGAGCTGATAGCAGCCAATGCCTCACCCCGGAAGCCCATGGTAGAAATGCCCCCCAGATCCTCCGCACAGGAGATTTTGGATGTGGCATGGCGCAAAAAAGCCGTGGGTGCGTCTTCTTTTGACATACCGCAGCCATCATCCGTTACCCGCATAAAGGTCACGCCGCCGTTTTTGATCTCCACGGTGATCTTCTTCGCTCCGGCATCCACCGCATTTTCCACCAGCTCCTTGACAACAGAAGCAGGCCGTTCCACCACCTCGCCGGCGGCGATCATATCCGCCAGTGCCGGAGACAGCTTATGAATGATTCCCATTTTTGATTCACCCGATTCTTCCGCCGCACATGCGCCGTTACAGGGCGCTCATGCCAATGATGTTGATAATCATATGCAAGCCGATGGGCGCCCAGATGGTTCCCGCATACTCATAGCATACGCAAAGAGCCACGCTGGGCAGCCCGTAGACAAGAATATTATAGCAAAGGCTCAGGGCGCTCATGTCCCCGATGTATGGAAGGATGTGCATCGCCGCGAATACCGCCGCAGCCGTCCCATAGGCCGCCGCCCGGTTCCACCGCCGCACATTTCCAAACACCAGCCCCCGCACCAGAGTTTCCTCGGTCAGGGGCGCCAGCAGCACCGCCCCCGCCCACATGATCCGGTAATTCTCCCCTGCAATAGACGAAACAGTACTGTCGTTGGGAATGGTCACATTTCCCGCCAGCAGCTGCCCCAGCAGGTCAATGCCCACCTGCATCAGCCAGTAGACACAGAAGCCCAGCAGCATCGCCTTGCACGTCCGCAGGAAATGATCTGCCGCCACGGGCAGACTGTAGGCCAAAAACCGCCGGAACAGCAGCACTGTGATGACAAAATTACACAGGAAATACAAGGCGTTCAGCTGGGACATGGTATAGCTCACATGGAACAGCCCCAATATCAGCCGCAGAATATCCCCCATCAGGAAGCCATAGATCACCAGCCAGACAAGGCCGCCGATGATCTCATACCGGCGCATTTTCACCGGAAAGGGCTGCTTCATATCAGACATCCTCCGCCATCTTTTTCAGCTCGAACAGCACGTTCAGCGCTTCAATGGGCGTCAGGGTTTCAATGGTGATGTCCCGGAGCTTCTGGGCAATCTGGCTGCCGCCCATATCCATAAAGCTCACCTGACTGGTTTCCTCCAGCACTTCCTTCTTTCTGGGCTGGATATCGGAATTCCCGCTCTCCAGCTCCTTTAGAATGGTTCTCGCCCGCGAAACCACCTTATCCGGAATGCCCGCCAGCCGGGCAACCTCAATTCCGAAGCTGTCGTCTGCTGCTCCGGGAACGATCTTCCGGAGGAAGATCACGTCCTCCCCGCGTTTTTTCACGGCAATATTATAGTTTTTCAGTCCGGTGATCTCCTGCTCCATGACGGTCAGCTCATGATAGTGGGTAGCAAACAGCACCTTGGCTCCCAGCTTTTTGGAGCTGGCGCAGTATTCCAGCACCGCCCGCGCAATGGCCATGCCGTCAAAGGTGGAGGTTCCCCGTCCGATCTCATCAAGGATCAGCAGGCTTCTTGCTGTGGCATTTTTCAGGATTTCCGCCACCTCGCTCATTTCCACCATAAAGGTGGACTGTCCGGCGCTCAGGTCATCCGATGCGCCGATCCGGGTAAACACCCGGTCACAGATGCCGATCCGTGCGCTTTTTGCCGGCACGAAGGATCCGATCTGTGCCATCAGCACGATCAGTGCCACCTGCCGCATATACGTGGATTTACCTGCCATATTGGGTCCGGTAATCACTGACACCCGGTTCGCTGCGGTTCCAAGCTCCGTATCGTTGGGGACAAACAGGGTGTCCTTCAGCATTTTCTCCACCACTGGATGCCGCCCCTCGGTGATATGGATTTCATCGGTGAAATCTACCTCCGGGCGGACATAGCCGTTGTCCGTTGCCGCCTCTGCCAGTGCGCAGAGAACATCCGCCTCTGCAACCACCTGGCAGGACAGCTGCACCCGTGCGGAATTCTCGGAGACGTAATTCCGAAGCTTGGTGAATATCTCGTATTCCAAAGCAGTAATCCGATCCTTTGCCCCCAAGATAGTCGCTTCCAGTTCTTTGAGCTCCTGCGTAATATAGCGCTCGCAGTTGGCAAGGGTCTGCTTCCGGATATAATTCTCCGGTACCTGCCCCTGATAGGTCTTGGAAATTTCGATGTAATACCCAAACACCCGGTTATAGCCCACCTTGAGCTTTGGAATACCGGTTTTCTCCCGCTCGGCGGCCTCGATGCCAGCCAGATTGCCCTTGCCCCCGGACATAATGTCCCGGAGTTGATCCACCCGCTCGTCATAGCCGTCCCGGATCATGCCGCCCTCCCGAACGGTAAACGGGGGATCGTCCACAATGGCCCGGCTCAGCTCACTGCAAAGATCCTCCAGAGGATCCAGCTGCTCCGCCAGCGTCTTGAGCCGTTCAGACTGAAATACAGACAACTGAGAAAGCAGCTCCGGCAGCGCACCCATGGCGGTCGCCATGCCCAGAAGATCCCGCGCATTGGCGGTTCCCGCCACGATCCGTCCAATAGAACGCTCCATGTCCGTGATTTCTCTCAGAGTCACCTGCAATTCCTGACGCTCAACCGAAGCGTTCACCAGCTCCTCCACTGCGGCGGAGCGCCGCAGGATTTCTCTGGGACGGAGCAGGGGCTTTTCCAGCCAGGAGCGGAGCATCCGACCGCCCATGGCGGTTTTGGTCTTGTCGAGCACCCACAAAAGGCTTCCGCGCTTTTCCTTACTGCGCATGGTCTCCGTCAGTTCCAGATTTCGCCGTGCCGTGAGATCCAGCTCCATGAATTGCCCGGTGATATAATACTCCAGATGGTTGATATGCCGAAGCTCTGACTTTTCGATCTCCCGCAGGTGCATAATCAGTCCGCCGCAGGCCATCAGCGCAGCAGGGCTTTCCTCCAGCCCCTGCCCGGTCACGTCCTCCTCCGGGAACTGCTGCTTCAGCGTTTCCATATCCACAGTGCGGTCAAACAGCCGCTCCTCGCCGACCTGAACGCAGCATTCCAGTCTGCCGGTCAGAACGCCCCGCAGCTGCCGGTTCTCCGCAGCCTCGCCGCCCAGCAGCACCTCTGCCGGAGAAAAACGCCCCAGCTCATTGATGATCCGCTCCACCGCACCACCACCCTGTCCGTCGGTGGCATAGAACACGCCGGTAGATACGTCACAGAACGCAACACCCCAGTCATTGCCCGCACCAACCACGCAGGCAATATAGTTATTCTTGCCCTCCTCCAGCATAGAGCTTTCTGTTACAGTGCCGGGGGTAATCACCCGAATAATTTCCCGCTTGACCAGTCCCTTTGCCAGTGCAGGATCCTCCATCTGCTCGCAGATGGCAACCTTATAGCCCCGGCTCACCAGCCGTGCAATATAACTCTCGCAGCTGTGGAACGGAACGCCGCACATAGGAACCCGCTCCTCGGCGGATTTGCTCCGGTCGCGGGTAGTAAGCGTTAAATCCAGCTCCTTGGACGCCAGCTTTGCGTCCTCGTTGAACATCTCATAGAAATCCCCCAGCCGGAAAAACAGGATGCAGTCCGGGTTCTGTTCCTTGATCTCCAGATACTGCTTCATCATGGGGGTAAGTTCCGCCATTTATTCTGCCTCCTCCATCTGTCCCACCAGACTCCATGTGGTGCTGTCTACGATCCGTACCTGCCGGAAGGAACCGACGTTTTCTGCGCCGCCCGGCATCCGCACCAGCCGTCCGCCGTCGGTGCGTGCCGTCAGCTGGTTGCCGTCTGCGCCGTCCACCAGCACCCGCATGGTCTTCCCTATATAGGCGCTGTGCTTTTCCTGAGAAATCCGGTTTTGCAGCTCCAGCAGCCGGTCGAACCGCCGCTGCTTCTGCTCCCGCGTAAAGGGATCAGGCATCTCCGCCGCCGGAGTGCCGCTGCGCGGGGAGAAGATAAACGTAAACAGCGCGTCATACCGCACCCGCTCCACCAGCCGGAGGGTGTCCTCAAATTCCTCATCCGTCTCCCCCGGAAAGCCCACGATCACATCAGAGGTCAGCACAATATCCGGCATGACGGATCTTGCGTAGTCCACCAGCTCCAGATACTGCCCGGAGGTGTAGCTGCGGTTCATGGCCTTTAACACCCGGTCATTGCCCGCCTGAAAGGGAAGATGAATGTGCTTTGCAATTTTGGGCGAGGACGCCATGGTGTCGAACAGCTTTTTTGAGGCGTCCTTGGGATGGCTGGTCATAAACCGGAGAATAAAATCGCCGGGCAGCTCCGAAAGGTTTTTCAGCAGATCCGCGAAATCCACCCCAAGTCCCAGATCTTTGCCGTAGGAGTTGACATTCTGACCCAGCAGGGTAATGTCCTTATACCCTGCGGCGATCATGCCTTCTACCTCCCGGATAATGTCCTCCGGCATCCGGCTCCGCTCCCGTCCCCGTACATAGGGAACGATACAGTAGGTGCAGAAATTGTTGCAGCCATACATAATGCTGACCCAGCCCTTGAGACTATCCTTTCGGCTCACCGGAAGTCCCTCTACAATGTTGCCGGCTTCAGGGGTCACAAACTGGCGCTTCCCTCCATTCAGAGCATGATAGAGCACCTCCGGCAGCTGCCACTGGGCGTGGGAGGAAAGTACACCCGCCACATGGGGATAGCTTTTCTTTACCCGCTCCACCACCTGAGGCTGTCCCGCCATGCAGCCGGTGAGGAAAATCAGCTGCTCCGGATGCCGCCGACGGGTGTGGGTCAGCGCCCCCAGATTGCCGAACACCCGCTGCTCGGCATGCTCCCGCACGGCGCAGGTATTGATGATAATCAAATCCGCACCCTCCGGCTCCGTCTGGGCGTGATAGCCCATTTCGATGAGCATGCCCAGCATCCGCTCGCTGTCCGCCTCGTTCTGCTGGCAGCCATAGGTGTCGATCCACGCCGTGGGTTGAATTCCCCGCGATGCCCAATAGGCCTGCACCTGATCGGCAAATTCATGCTGTACTGCCAGCTGCTCTCTTGTGATAATACTCGTCGAAGACGCCATGGTCTGTCCTCCAAAATTCAAACTTCTCTTCTTTTGTCATATCAGTTTAGTTTATCAGTTTTCCTATGAAAATGCAATGAAAAAATAGCCGCAAAGGCTCTCTGCGGCCAAAATGGTTATCTTCAACAAACTCATGAAATCGTTTTCTCCCCCCGATTTCCGCGTTCCGCACTTATTTCCGTAAAGAACTTCTAAACAACTCCAGATTATGCTATAATACGATTTGATGAAGTTCATTATTGTCTAACCGCAGGGACTTCGCCCTATCTCCCACTACTGTACCATGTCCGCCTGTGTCCCGCAAACTGGTGCGAACATTTAAGGAGGCATTTTCGTGACACTTCCAATTCTCTATATTATCATCCCCTGCTACAACGAGCAGGAGGTGCTGCCCATTACCGCCCCGCTGTTTTTGCAAAAGCTTACCGATTTGGCTGCGCAGCAGAAAATTTCCCCAGAAAGCCGGGTTCTGTTTGTCAACGATGGCAGCAGGGATTCCACATGGGACATCATCCGCAGCCTTGCCCGGCAGGATCCGCACTTTCTCGGTATCAGTCAGAGCCGCAACCGGGGTCATCAAAATGCTGTACTGGCAGGACTGATGGAAGCAAAGGATCATTGTGATATTACCATCTCCATCGACTGTGACTGTCAGGACTATAGCGACGCCATGAACGGTA
>CAJKSU010000043.1 GCA_905202605.1 uncultured Eubacteriales bacterium | reverse complement strand
CCTGTTAAAGGAAAAGTAATCTATGGATATGAAATTCCCCAAGGAAGAAAACCCGTTTCCCAGAACCATGGCGGTGGCGGTGTTTGCGGTGATCGTCGCATTCCTGATCGGCATGTTTCTGGGCAACGCTCTGGGCGCGCTGTTCGGAACCGATCAATCGCTGATTAACACCACAACCTATACCGATTACATGACGGCGGCGAAAACGGTGTTTTCCGATCCCAATCAGCTGGATTCCTATATGGATACCGCACAGGATCTCCGGAATATGAACGGACTTCGGCTTTACGGCAGCAAGAACGGCGACAAAATGCTGGCATGGTATGACGGAAGGTATCAGTCCATGGAGGAGCTGTTTGCCGACGATTCGGAGATGCAGAAATCCCTGATTCAATTGATGAATACCGGCAATGCGCTCTATGGCGTGGAAAACTCGGCGGGATCGGCAATCACCGATCTGCGCCTGTGGAATATCGCGGTGGAGGACAATGTAGTTTACTACTACCTCTACTATGATGAGGCGGGCTATGTGGGCATTGCCTATGACGATACCGAGACGGTGCTGACCAATATGACGGATACCACCATGGCGCTGACGGCAAACCGTGCCGGAGAGCAGGGCATGTGGTACATCACCTACTATTTGGAGGACTAACGTGAAGGATAATCTGATTCTCATTGGAATGCCGGGGGCGGGGAAAAGCACCATCGGCGTGATTCTGGCAAAAACCCTTGCCATGGATTTCGTGGATGGCGATTTGGAAATCTGCAAGGACACTGGCAAAACCCTACAGGAGATTCTGGACAATGAGGGCAAGGAAGCCTTTCTGGAGATCGAAAACCGCGTGATCTGCGGACTGAATCCCCATCATACGGTAATCGCCACCGGCGGATCGGTTCCACTGGAGCCGGAAGCCATGGCGCACATGAAAGAAATCGGCACGGTGATCTATTTAAAGGTAGAGCTGGAGGAGCTGCGGACAAGACTCAGCAATATCAAAACCCGCGGCATTGCCTTTGGCCCCGGCGAAAGTCTGGATACCCTGTACGCCCAGCGTATTCCTGTTTATGAAAGCTGGGCGGAAATGACCATTGCCGCCGATCCAAACCGGAACGACATTGAAAACATGGTAGATCAGATCGTTGCGGCGCTGGAGGAGAGAAAGCATCCATGCTGACTCTGATTGTCACCGGAAAGATGAAGGAGCCGTTTTACCGTCAGGCTGCTATGGAATATGAAAAGCGGCTCAAGGCTTATGGCGGCATTCAGATCATTGAGCTTCCAGAGGTGCATCTGCCGGACAACCCTTCCAAAGCGCAGATCGATGCGGCGCTGAAAAAGGAAGCGGATGCGGTGCGGCAAAAGCTGCCGAAGAATGCGTGGCTGTGCATTTTCACACCGGAGGGAAAGCTCCTATCCTCTGAGCAGCTGGCGGCGAAGCTGGATCAGGTGCGTCTGAGCGGAAAATCAGAGCTGGTATTCCTGATGGGATCCTCCTTTGGGATCGACAGTGCTCTGAAAGCACAGGGGGATTTTCGGCTTAGCATCAGCCCCATGACCTTCCCCCATCATCTCTGCCGGGTGATGGTGCTGGAACAGCTGTACCGCGCGGAAAGTATTCTGGCGGGAAGCCGATATCACAAGTGAATTCACCAAACAAATGCGCTTTTTCATTACGGAAGGGCGCATTTTTTTATATTCCGGTTTTTCACTTGATTTTTATTGGAGATACTGATAAAATAAATTGGTTTGCCAGTTATCCACCACCATGGAAGGAGAAACGACTATGCATTATGATGTTGCCATTATCGGCGCCGGCGAGGCTGGCGTATTTGCTGGATATGAGCTGATGAAGCTGCGCCCGGAGCTGAGCGTATTGATTCTGGAGCAAGGCGCAGATATCTATTCCCGTCAGTGTCCCATTGTCACCGGAAAGGTAAAATCCTGCATTGGATGTAAGCCCTGCGCCATTATGGCAGGCTTCGGCGGAGCCGGTGCATTTTCTGATGGAAAGTATAACTTTACTACCCAGTTTGGCGGCTGGCTCACAGACTATATGGATGGAAAAGACCTGATGGATCTCATTGACTATGTAGATACCATCAATGTAGAGCATGGCGCCACCAAAGATGTATTTTCTACCGAGACGCCGGAGGCTCGTGCCATTGAGGTGCAGGCGCTGCATCATGACCTCCACCTGTTGGGTGCGCGCTGCAAGCATTTGGGTACGGAGAACAACCTGAAAATTCTCCAGTGCATCTATGAGCATATGAAGGATCATGTAGAATTCCGGTTCCGTGCGCCGGTTCGCACCATTCAGAGAGATGACAACGGCGAATACACCCTGACGTTGGATAGCGATACCGTTACCTGCAAGTATCTGGTAGCTGCGCCTGGACGCAGCGGCGCGGAGTGGTTCTGCGAGGAGTGCAAAAAGCTGGAGCTTCCGCTGATTAACAATCAGGTTGATCTGGGCGTTCGAGTGGAGCTCCCTGCCAAGGTGTTTGAGCATATTACCAGCGTTGTTTATGAGTCCAAGCTGGTTTACCGAACCAAGCAGTATAATGATCAAGTGCGTACCTTCTGCATGAACCCCTACGGTCATGTGGTTTCCGAGAATGTAGACGGCTTGATTACGGTAAACGGTCATTCCTACTCCGATCCTGCCCTGCGCAGCGAGAATACCAACTTTGCGCTGCTGGTTTCCAACCGCTTTACCTCTCCCTTTAAGGAGCCTTATACCTATGGCAAGCACATTGCATCCCTGAGCAATATGCTGGGCGGCGGCGTGCTGGTGCAGCGGTTCGGCGATCTCATCAAGGGCGTTCGTACCAATGAGCATCGTCTGGGCAAGAGCTTTACCAAGCCGACCCTGAATGCGACCCCCGGCGATTTGAGCCTGGTACTGCCCAAGCGTCATATGGACAACATCATTGAGATGATCTATGCGCTGGACAAGCTGGCACCCGGTACCGCAAATCAGGATACTCTGCTCTATGGTGTGGAGGTCAAATTCTATTCTGCGCGGCTTCAGCTGTCCGGTGAGTTGGAAACATCACTGGAGAATATGTTTGCCATTGGCGACGGTGCGGGCATCACCCGCGGTCTGGCACAGGCCGGTGCATCCGGCGTTCATGTGGCAAGGACCATTGCCAAGCGCGAAAGCAAATAAGAGAAGCACTGCACAATAAGGATAACACCCTGCTTTCGGCTTCGGAAGCAGGGTGTTTTGCTTGAAATTCCGTTTACTGAGCAGGCTCGTCTCGCTTGAGCAGCAGATGGCGTTTTTTCCACAGGCCGGAGTAATAATAGACGCCTGCCATAATGGTGGTGACAAAGCCTGCCAATGCATTACCCAGCCAGAAGCCGGGAAGACCCATGATATCGCCCAGCAGAATGCACAGGCCGATTCTTGCAACCATGCCGTCCAGCAGTGAGATCACCAGTCCCAGCATGGCGGCACCCACGCCGTCTACTACGGAATATGGTGCGGTCATGGTGCAGACGGACAGCACCCATACTGCCGCAATGGCCATATACTGGGGCGCCATGGCGATTACATCGGATTCCGAGCTGAACAGTCGGAAAATCTGCTTGGGGAACAGCAGGTATGCGCCGCAGAGAATGGCACAGGAAATCATGCAAATGGCAAGGCAGGCTTGATAGCAGTGTCTGATTCGATCCGGCTTCCGCGCACCAAAACACTGGCCTACCATCGTTGCGCTGGCAACGGAAATCGCGCCCACTACAATGTTGACAATAGAGCTGAGCTTATTGCCAATGGAATCTACTGCCGATGCGGTCACGCCGAATACATTGACCCGTGCATTGACGTACATCATGGAGCAGGTGATCAGTAGCCACTGGGCGATATAGGGAATACCCAACTTGCAGATGGGGATCAGCCGCTCCCGGCTGGGCTTAAAGCTATGGAGCTTGAAGTCAAAGCCGAAGCGCGCCCGATTTTTGTAGAGATAGATCAGAGAAATCACAAAGCTAACGCCCTGAGCAATGACCGTTGCCAGCGCCGCACCTGCCGCACGAAGGTGGAACACGCCCACAAAGACAAGATCCAGCACCAGATTTACCACGGATGCAATGGCGATGAAGATCATAGGGAGTTTGCTTTCGCCCATGCCACGAAGAATGGCGCAGACTGCGTTATAGCCATAGATGAACACCATGCCGCAGCAGCAGATGATGGTGTAGCTGCGGGCATCGGCCCAGGCTGCCTCCGGCGTATTCATCATGCGCAGCAGCGGATTACAGAATACAATGCCCAAAATGCCGAAAATCACGCTGGCAATGAGCTCGGTGGTGAACAGCGTGCCGATGGTGGGCTGTAAGTCATGATCCTTTGCGCCCACCTGCTGGCTCAGCAGAATCTGTGCGCCAAAGCTGAATCCCATGCCGATGCAAAGAAACATGTTGAGAAGCTGACCGCCAATGCCTACGGCGGAAAGTCCGCCGGAGCCGACTACCTGCCCGACCACTACCATGTCTACCATACTGTAAATGGCCTGAAGCGCATTGGCCAGCGCAATCGGAATGGCGAAAACCGCAAGCTGCCGGAGCACCGGCCCCTGTGTCATGTCCTTTGCAATATCGTTTTGACTCATAAAAACCTCCTAACATTCGCCAGTCGATTCCGCCTGTGCGGCAACCCGCTGGCGGAACAGTCGTAAATGCTTTTCTGCGGTCAAGAGCAGCTGCTCCTGCTCTGCAGGACTCAGCTCCATAAAGGATTCCTGCTCAGCGTTCAGTACCGGAAAGACCTTCCGCTGGCAAAATTCGGCTCCGGCATCGGTGAGCGTAAGAATCTTTCGCCGTCCCTGAGGCTGCAGCGCTAAATATCCGAGCTTCTGAAGCCGCAGAACAGCAGAGTTGACGGTCTGCTTTGGATAAAAGGAATTCTTCTGAATGTCGCTCTGGGTCTGCGGTGTATCTGAACTGCAAAGCATCAGCAAGATATAGTATGGTACAAAGGAAATTCCGGCCTCCAGAGCAGCCTGTCGGTAGATATCATCATAGCCCCTGCAAAGCTGATTGTATCGCCCCAAGCGCGCTCGCAGCGTTTCCCCCATAGATAGCCCTCCTTTTTGAGTCCGATTTCAGACTTTTGGTATTATAAGGCGAAATACTTAGAATGTCAAGCAAAATTACACACTTGACGAGGGCTTTCTGAATCGGGTATCATATCCGTACCACATTAGAAATGGATGAACCATATGCTGTATTATTTTGCGCCGTTGGAGGGAATCACGGACTATGTATTTAGTACCCTCCATCATAGGTACTTTCCGGGGGTGGATCGGTATTATACGCCCTTCTTCTCCCCCACCACAGACGTCCCCGCCATTACCAAAAAGGATCTCCAGCAGGTTTTACCGGAGAATAACCCCGGCTTTGCGCTGGTTCCCCAGCTGCTGACCAATCAGGCCGGACCATTTTTGGAGGCGGCAAAAAAGCTCAAAGAGCTGGGCTATCGGGAGGTCAATCTCAATCTGGGCTGTCCCTCCGGTACGGTGACCGCAAAGGGAAAGGGCTCTGGCTTTCTGGCACGAACAGAGGCGCTGGAAGCCTTTTTGAATGAGATTTTTGAAAATCCTCCGCTGGATATCTCCATTAAGACCCGGCTGGGGATGAACGATCCTGCCGAGTTCGGGGGATTGCTGAATCTCTACTGCCGATATCCCATCAAGGAGTTGACGGTGCATCCGCGGATCCGGGCGGATCTCTATCGCCGTCCGGTGCGGATGGAGTATTTTGCTCAGGCGCTGGCTGGGTGTCCCTTCCCGGTGGCGCTCAGCGGCGGGGTTGGCATTGCCGAGGACGCAAAGCGGATCGAAGCGGCCTATCCTGCCATGTCCGGCATGATGCTGGGACGGGGGCTGGTGGCAAATCCCGCACTGGTGCAGCAACTCAAGGGGATCGGCGGCCCCACCATAGATGCTGTGGAGGCATTCCATGGCGAGCTGTTTGAAGCCACGGCAAAAAAGGTGGGTAGTCCCCGGAATACCATGTTCCGAATGAAAGAGGTATGGAGCTACCTGATCCTTCTGTTTGACCGACGGGAGAAATATCAGAAAATCCTGCGGAAAACCACCTCTCTGACGGAGTACCACGCCATTACCACTCGTATTTTCCGGGAGCTGCCCCTGCGGCAGGATGCGGAGATCAATTGGCAGCCATAAGTAAAGCCCCCATGCAGTGACCATCTCTGCATGGGGGCTTTTGGCTATCAGTCTTGCGACTGGAGGTAACAGATTAAATGTAGAACAGCTTCTGCGCCTCACGGGTCAGCTCCTCCCGGTAATCGGGGTGAGCGATGGCGATGAGGTTCTTCACGCGGTTCTGTACGGTCTGACCGCGCATATGGGCAATGCCGTACTCTGTAACCACAATATCCACATAGGGACGGGGAATGGTAACGGCTGCACCGGGGGTCAGAATAGGCTTGATCTTGGAAGCGCCCTTGTTGGTGGTGGAGTGCATAATGAGAATACTCCGTCCGCCCTTACTGTGGGCTGCGCCATAGGCAAAGTCGAACGCGCCGCCCGGACCGGAATACTGGCGGGTGCCGATGGTTTCGGAGCAGACCTGACCGGTGAGGTCGATTTCCATGATGGCGTTGATGGACACCATATTGTCGTTCTGCTTGATGATCATGGGATCGGTGACATAGGAAGCGGGACGGATGATGCAGTCAGGGTTCTCATGGAGCATATCAAACAGGTGGTTGGTGCCGCCCGCAAAGCAGAAGATGTGCTTGCCGGGGTTCAGGTTCTTCCGCGCGCCGGTGATGACACCCTTCTCCACCATGGTACCCATGAGGTTGGTGAACATTTCACTGTGAATGCCCAGATCCTTCTTGTCCATCAGATTCCGAGCGCAGGCGTTGGGAAGGCTGCCGATGCCCAGCTGAATGGTGTCACCGTCATGTACCAGCTCCGCAACATACTGACCAATCACGTTGTCAACATCGGAGGAAGGCGCATCCTGAATTTCGTAGATAGGATATTCGGCCTCGTAGAAGGCATCTACGTCTTTAATATTGATGTCTACGCCGCCGTGGATGGTTTTCAGGTTCTTGTTGACCTCAAGAATGATCTTTTTGCAGGAAAGTGGATCGATATCACGCTCCCACATCTGAGAGAGGTTGACCTGGAAGTTGCCGTTCTCGTCCATGGGAGTCACGGCTGCAATATAGGTGTTCCGGGGGTTGGCGCCATTGTACCAGATGGGCTGATCACGTAGATCGTTGGGAACAAAGGTGCAGTTGCCCAGCTCCAGAGGACGCTGCCAGCCCTTGGAGAAGAAAGCGGACTGAGTGAGAATGTGACCCTTGATGTCGTCATTCTGGAGGAAGCCGAAATCGGAGGAGCGACCCTTCAGAACCGTAACGCCCTCCACGCGGGGTGCAATGGTGTGGAGCTGCTGGCAGAACAGCAGCGGCTCGTTGCAGTCCTTGCCAAAGCAGATATGGTCGCCGGACTCAATGAGATCCAGACACTCCTGAAGTGTGCGCTTCTTCTCAGCGTACATCTTTTTGTAATCTTCGTAGGTGTATGCCATGAAAACTATTCCTCATTTCCTTAGGTTTTGTTCGCATAGGTGTATTTCTAGGCTTTATTGTAGCGTTTTTGCACACCAGCGGTAAAGTGTAGTTTGCACACTCTTTTTCCGGATTTATATACAATTATGCACTTTTTTTAGCAATTGTGCTGACAACTCTGCTGGTATTTGTTATACTATGCACACTGAAAATGAAAGGAGCCATCTGACCATGCCCAGAGAACCCATTCATAGCAGCATTCATGCCCTTGTTCGGAGCCGCAGCCTGCAGGAGCTGCTGGATACAGCGCGGCGATCCCTGAGCAGTCCGCTGATTCTTGCGGATCTCACCTATCATGTGCTCGCCATCACCCCGGACAATACCATTGACGATCCCCGATGGACGGAGATCAATCAGGAGCAGAGCCTGCCGCTGAATATTGTCAATCTTGGGCTGTATCAGTCGGCGCTGCGGGCGGGCAGCCCGGTTCTGTCCACGGATTCCACAGGACTGCCCATTGTGCGGTGCGCCGTGGCGCAGGAGGATAAGCTCATCGGCTATCTCCTCTCCCCCGGCTATGGCGGCCCACCCACGCAGGAGGAGCTGGATCTCATCGCAATTCTCAGCGATCTATGCAGCCTGAAAATGCAGAAGGATCTCCACTATGCCGAATACCCGGAGGACATGCTGGAGTTCTTCATCTCGGATCTTCTGAACGGTACCATTCGAGAGGAGCAGATGATTCTGGATCGGGCAAGATTCTTTAAGTGGAATCTGAAAATGCCCTATCGGGTTTTGACCATTCGCCCCGGCGGACGGAATGAGGCGGAGGATGGCGGCGATTATCTGGAGCTGGAGAAAAAGCGGCTGGCTCTGCAGCGGCAATTCCCGGATGCCACGGCGTTCCTCTACGGAAGCCAGATCAAGCTGGTGATTCATGTCTATGACCAGACCACACAGGATGCTCTGGTGCAGGGGGATGTGGCGGAATTTTTGCGGAAGAACCAAATGGTGGCAGGAGTCAGCCAGACGGCCTACCACCTGCGGAATCTTTCCGGGCGGCATCAGCAGGCCATGAAGGCGCTCCAAATGGGACTGCTGCTGGAGGGAGCCGGCCCGATGTTCCACTATGACGCCTATTCTATCTATCACTGTCTGGAGCTGTGCGCACCACAGGTCAGCTTGCTTCAGCTGTGCCATTCTGCTGTATTGAAGCTGGAATCCTATGACCGGAAGAACGGCACGGAGCTGATGGGAACCCTTCATGCCTATCTCTCCTGCAATCAGAATATCAGCGAGGCGGCGGCGGCGCTTTATATCCACCGAAATACATTGTCGAAGCGCATTGACCGGATCAATGATCTCATCAGCGTGGATTTGGGAGATGCTGAAACGGTGTTCCATCTGATGTTTTCATTCCGCATTTTGGAGTATTACGGCGTTACGGTGATGCGGGATTCCTATGATAGCTGGATGGAAAAGGCGCCGAGTTTGAGACACCCGTAATTGGGAGGAAAATATATGGATTGGAAAGAACTAGGTGCGTGGGGAGCCTGTATCGACGTTCCGAAAGGCGAATGGGAAGTACTTTCGGAGCAGGTAGAGCATGCTTATGCCCAAACGGAGGTGTACCCGCCCAGAGAAAAGCTGTTTGCGGCGTTGAACACCACGCCGCCGGAGCAGGTGCGGGTGGTGATTCTGGGGCAGGATCCCTACCATGAACCGGGGCAGGCCCATGGACTGAGCTTTTCAGTGGAGCCGGGGGTCACAATCCCCAAATCCCTGAACAATATTTATAAGGAGCTGGAAGCGGATCTGGGACTTACGGCACCGCAAACCGGCTGCCTGCTGCCCTGGGCAGAGCATGGCGTGCTGCTGCTGAACTCCGTTCTGACGGTGGAGGCACACAAGGCCGGTTCCCACCGAAATTTCCATTGGGAACGGTTTACGGATCAGGTGATTCGCGCCACCAATGCCCTACCACAGCCCATTGCGGTTGTGCTGTGGGGAAATTTCGCCATCAAAAAAGCGCCGCTGATCCAATCGGATGCACCCAGACTGGTGCTGACCTCGGCGCATCCCAGCCCGCTGTCTGCCTATCGCGGCTTTTTCGGCAGCCGACCCTTTTCCAAGATCAATGCATTCCTTGCGGAAAACGGCGAGACGCCGATTCCCTGGAAGCTTGGATAACAGAAACTCCCGACCCTGTGCAAGTGCATAGAGTCGGGAGCTTTTATTCTGTGATAGGATTACCAGATCATCAGCCGGTCGGCTTCCTTCTGGAGCTGCTCCCGGAAGTCCGGGTGAGCAATGGAGATCATGGCCTTAACCCGCTGATCCAAAGGCAGGTGACGGAGCCGTACCGCACCGTATTCGGTCACGATATAGTCGGCAATGTTCCTCTGAATGGAAACCACTGCGCCGGGGGTCAGGGTGGGTACAATGCGGGAGACGGTGCCATGTTTTGCGGTGGAGGTCAGCGCCACAATGCCCTTGCCGCCCTTGGAATGGAACGCGCCATAGGCATAGTCCGTTGCGCCGCCGGTGCCGGAGAACTGGGTGCAGCCCAGCGATTCCGAGCAGATCTGACCGGTGAGGTCAATTTCCAGCGCGGAGTTGATGGACACCATATTGTCGTTTGCCATAATGGTGTTGGGGTTGTTGACATAAGTCAGAGGAAGAACCTGAATGCCGGGGTTAAAATCAATATACCGGTTGAACTCGTCATCTCCCCAGCAGAATGCGCAGATAGACGTTCCGCGGTTGATGGATTTTCTGTCGTTGGTGACCACGCCTGCATCCATCAGGTGATAGAGGGAGGTGGAAAACATCTCCGTATGAACGCCCAGATCCTTCTTACTCATGAGGTTTTCGGCAACCGCATGGGGCAGACCGCCGAAGCCCAGCTGAATGGTATCGCCGTCCTGAATCAGATCGGCAATGTTCCCGGCGATGGTGCGCAGCTCCTGAGAAATGGGCGGAATCGGAGGCGCTGCCACGGGGCTGTCGGCCTTGATGAAGTATTCTACCTTCTCAATGGGAATCCGGGTGGAGCCGTAGGTGTGAGGCAGATTCTCGTTGATCTCAAAGATATGGAGATCACAGCAGTCAAACATCTCATATTCCGTCTGCTGGCTCATGGACATATATACATAGCCGTATTCATCCGGTGGGGTTACGGATGCCAGAAATACGTTGGGCTTTTTAGCTTCCATCAGGCAGTCAACTGCCATGTGGATGTTATGGGGGGCATAGTGTACCCGGCGGCTGGGATGAACCTTCCGCAGGATGGGACCATAGAATACCGTCAGAATATCGATCTTTCCTGCCAGAGAATCGTCCATCAGGAAGGGATACTCCTCCGCAGGGTTGGTACACCATATGGTGACATCGTGAACGCGATCCCCAATGGTATGCAGCTTTCGCAGCATGTTTCTGGGCTCACAGCCATAGAAGCCCAGAGTGATGGTATCGCCGGACTGGATCAGATCCAAAGCCTGATCGATGTTGATAAATTTCGACTCATAGAGTGCTTGCTGCTTTTCATTCATAGTGTCTACTCCTCACCGAGAAAAGGTACGCTGCTGTGCAGCAAATCATGCATTTACTCTCCATTATACCCCAAAATCCACCAGTGTGCAAGAGAAATGTGAAGATATTGTGAAAATAGCATGATAAAATGGACAGAAAAAGACCTCTCACAAGCGCCGGTGAGAGGTTCGACCAGATTCATTTATAAAAGCTGCGCTGCGGCGGGAATATCTCCTACCCCATCGAGGATCAGCCGGGGACGATAAGGAAATTCCAGCATATTTTCCCGGGTGGTAACGCCGGAGAGTACCAGTACGGTATCCAGACCGGATTCAATCCCGGCAACAATATCCGTGTCCATTCGGTCGCCGATAATGGCGGCATCCTCCGAGTGAACGCCCAAAAGCTTCAGTCCCGTGCGCATCATCAGCGGATTGGGCTTTCCTACATAGTAGGCCTTTTTGCCGGTGGCAAGCTCAATGGGAGCCAGCATGGCGCGGCAGGCCGGGGCAATGCCCGTTTCGGTGGGGCCGGTGAGATCATAGTTGGTGCCAATGAGCTTTGCACCCGCATTCACCAGCCGAATGGCTTTGGTGATCATCTCCAGATTGTAGCCGCTGGCCTCTCCAACCACCACATAGTCAGGGTTGACGTCGTTATAGGTAATGCCTGCGTCATAGAGCGCGTTGAGGATCCCGTGTTCCCCCATAACATAGGCGCTGCATCCGGGCGCCTGACTGCTGAGAAAATGAGCCGTTGCCAGCGCGCTGGTATAAAAGTGGGATTCGTCCACATCCAGATCCATACGCCACAGCTTCTGCTGCAGCTCCTTGGGGGTATATTGCCCGGAGTTGGTGAGAAACAGGAAGCTCTTGTCGTTCCGTTTCAGCCAGTCCAGAAATTCCTTTACGCCGGGAAGAAGACGGTTGCCGTGGTAAATCACGCCGTCCATGTCGCAGATAAATCCTTTTTTCTCTAATAATTTTTCCATCTATTGCTTTCCTCGCTTTCTACATTGATATTACCTTTATCATAGCGAAAGAATGTAAAGTTTTATTCGTTCTGCTTGTAAAAACTGTGTAAAGAATGAAATGCAGGCCCGCTTCCGAGGAAACGGGCCTGCTTGCGTTTCTATGTTTGGCTTAATCCATGGGAGGGGGCGGCATGCCGGGACCACCGGGACCACCCGGAGGCGGCATCATCATTTTTGCCTCGAAGTCATCCTTTACCTGATCGTCCTGTACGAACGTAACGTTTTCGGCGGTGGGAAGGGCGCCCTCCAGTGCTCCATAGGTTACCGTAACCGGCTGATCCGCATGGATCGCTGCGCCGGGGGCGATAGACAGCACGGCGGTGCGGCTGTCGCCGGTGATATTCCAGACGGAAGCGGCGTCCAGCACCAGAGCGGTGGTATTTGCGCAGCCGGTCAGGGTGGTATCCTTGAGATGGACTTCCAGATAGGATTTTTCTTCCCGATTCAGATTGCCGGAGACGTCCATTTCCGTCAGGTTTGCCACCAGACGTCCGCCACTGTGGGCAAAGGCCAGATTTCCATCGGCAATATCCCCGATGGTGACATGATCCAGATTCATCACAGCCTTGCCGTCCTCTGCGCAGAGAATGGAGGCCTTGGTGGAGTTCAGCTTGCCGCCGAACATATGGATATAGGAGTATTCGGGGCTCATGGAGTTATGCGTATTCAGTGCAACCGTGCCGGTCAGCTCACAGTCATAGAGGTAGGTGTGACCCAGAGAGTGCGCCACCATCACGGCCTCGCAGCCCTTGGACAGGAACTTGGAGTTGTAGGCAGTAATGATGGATTTACCGGCGGTATAGATGCCGGGAGAGCCGGGAATCTCCGTGGTGGCGTCGATGTCCCGAACGGTGATGTAGCCGCCCTGAAAATCCGTAGCCAGCGCGCCGGAATTCCGTCCGCCGGTGTGGATCACAGTGCCGTTGCAGTAGACGTGACCGCCGTAGGAGGCGTCAACGCCATGTCCCTGCCGGTTGCAGGTGTCAATGGTGCCGCCCTCGATCACCACGGCACCGCCGAAAATGGCATAAGCGCCGTTGGCGGTGGACTGCTCGTGGCAGACGATTTTCGGATTGACCAGCGTGACATGGCTGGTCTTCTGGTTGGACAGAACCGCGGCACAGAAGCCGTATTTACTGCCCAGCTCATTGCGGAGATCCGATTCGTTCATTTCGCCATAGCCGTGAATTTCCGGATTTTTGAGATACAGGGTGCCGCCGTCCCGCAGATAAATGGCGGAGGAGCCGGCCTCACCGGTGGAGGTAAAGGTCTGCTTGTCGGTGCGACGATCCGTGGTTTCCTCGCCAATTACAGTGTAGGCGGAGAGGCTTGCCATTCTGACTTCTACCTCCGGCTCCGGTGCAATGGGGTCAGGCTTTTTTACAAAGGGATCCATGATTCATTCCTCACTTTCACAGAATTCTTCTCACGTTCACTGTACCACTCAAACTCTTAGAAATCAAAAGGTTTCTCGTAAAAGAGCACAAAGAGAAAGGAATGGCAAATTCTGCGCTAGGTCATAGTTAATTGCCCCAGCAGATTTAAACATTGGTTCCAAAGCGCCTGCTGCTGCGCGGCAAGTTCTTTTAGTGTATCCCGGGTTAGTCCGGCGGCCTTCGCAGTGAGTTCGTTCAGTCGGGCGGCACAACGCTCTATGGTGGGAAGAAGCCAGAAAAGCTGCTGAGCTCTGGATCCGGAAGGGGGCGTTATGTGCTGGATAGCAGGTGGACTGCCGTTCAGAAGATAGATCAGTCCGCTCAGACGGACTGTCTGCTGCCGTTGGGACTGGGCGGCGGAACTGTAGCTCCGATTGCTGCGGGCAAGCTGGTTCAGCAGCCGGAGACAAGATTCCATCTGCGCCAGAATGTTCAGAAGCTCCGGCGTAAGAAGTACCTGCCGTCCGGCATCGCTTCCGGTGACCCGCTGCCACACTGCCGCTTCGTCGATTTTATGTTCCATACCAATCACCTCATATCACCATATGCAGAAAATGGCGGCACAATCCGGGGATTCATGCGGTTGCATTTTGGCGAAATGACCGATATAATAGGAGTAGGGTGCAGCGCATCGAGAACAGCTTGAATTGGAGGAAGGTCTATGCGCGTTGGCGCGATTAACCACAGCGGAATTACTGAGGGTTCTATTTGGAAGCCGCTGCTGGGCTTTTTCTTTCCCATTTGGATGGGAACTTTTTTTCAGCAATTTTACAATACGGCTGATGCAATAATTGTCGGGCGATTTTTGGGAACCTCGGCATTGGCTGCGGTAGGTGCGACCTCCAGCATTGTGTCGCTGCTGGTGGGATTCTTCGTGGGACTTGCCAGCGGCGCTTCGGTGGTGATTGCGCAGTATTATGGTGCAAGGGATCGGACACGGGTGTCCGCCAGCGTCCATACGGCGGTGATACTGGCACTGGTATCCGGTCTGTTTTTTATGCTTTTGGGTATTGGCACGGCACGGCTGATTCTTGGCGTGATGCAGACACCTCAGGACATTATGGACGATGCTATGGCCTATATCAGAGTGTATTATTTGGGCATGATTCCACTGATGCTATACGATATGGGAACTTCAATCCTTCGTGCCATTGGGGATTCCAGAAGACCGCTGTATTTTCTGATTGCATCGGCGATCGCCAATATCCTGCTGGATCTGCTGTTTGTGGCGGTGATTCCCATGGGTGTAACCGGTGCGGCGCTGGCAACGGTACTCTCCGAAGCGTTTGCCTGCGGGCTGACTCTGCTGTGCCTGATGAAGGCGGAGGGGGAGCCATGGCAGCTGCACTGGAAGAAGCTGCGGATCAGCCCCATGCAGCTGCGGGAAATGCTGCGGCTGGGTCTTCCGGCAGGACTGCAATCCATTTTGTACACTGTCAGCAACATGGTCATTCAGGCCAGCATCAACAGCTTCGGCACCGCAACGGTGGCCAGCTGGACGGTTTATGGCAAGGTGGACTTTGTCTATTGGATGACGGTCAATGCCATGGGCCTGTCGGTGACAACCTTTGCCGGACAGAATTTCGGTGCAAGAAAATATGACCGGATGAAGAAGGGAACGCTGATGGGACTGGGTATTCTGGCAGTTCTGACGGTAATTATCAGCAGTGTCATGCTCCTTCTGGCGCGCCCGCTGCTGGGGCTGTTTACTGAGGATCAGGAGGTTATGAAGATTACGCTGGAGATGATGCATTTTCTGGTGCCGACCTATCTGACGTATATCTGTGTTGAGATCTTCTCCGGTGCGGTGCGTGGCGCGGGAGATGTGGTTGCCCCCACGCTGATGACCTGCTTTGGCGTCTGTATCCTGCGGGTGCTGTGGATTCTCGTGGCGGTTCCCATGCACCGGACGGTGGTAATGGTGGAATGGAGCTACCCCATTACATGGACGCTGACCTCTGTGATGTATGTGATCTACTATTTCCATGGAGGCTGGCTCCGGCGCTGCAAGGAAAAGCAGCAGAACACTTTTCGACAAACGGAGGAACAGGAATGAAATATCTGTTTTTTGATCTGGACGATACGCTGCTGGATTTCCACAAGGCAGAGGCATGGGCGCTGCGGCAGGCGCTTCGCCGCAGCGGTGTGGAGCCAACCGATGCCATAGCGGCTCGGTACAGCGAGATCAATCAAAGTCAGTGGGAGCTGCTGGAGGAACAGAAGATTACTCGTCAGCAGGTGCTGGTTCGACGGTTCCAACTGCTGTTTCAGGAGCTTGGAGTGAACGCCTCCTGCGAGAAAACACAGAAATGCTATGAAAATATGCTGGCAAAGGGGCATGATTTCATGCCCGGCGCACAGGAATTATTGGAGACATTAAAGGGAAAATACGAGATGTATCTTGTCTCCAACGGGACGGCAATGGTGCAGGATGCCCGGCTGCGGGATTCCGGTATTGAACAGTATTTCAAGGGTATCTTTATTTCGGAGCGTGTAGGGGTGGATAAGCCCCAGGAGGAATTCTTTGACCGGAGCTTTGCTGCTATTCCAGTGTTTGATCCCGGACAGGCCATGATTATTGGCGACAGCCTGACCTCGGATATCCGGGGCGGCAACAATGCGGGGATCCAAACCTGCTGGTATAATCCGAAGCACAAGCCTCGCCGGGCGGATATCCATGTGGACTATGAAATTTCGGAGCTGATGGCGCTTCCAAAGCTGCTGGATACATTATAATATAGAAGGAATGCAAAATCCCCGGAAACGGCTCGAAACCGTTTCCGGGGATTCAATCGTTATGATAGGGGATTACTCGACCTTGCCGCCCTCGACCACCAGAGCTTCGGGATCGGCGGCCTCGCCATAGTCTTAAAAGTAAAATAAAAGTCAAGACTAAATAGTGGCAGAAAGTTAGTAAGTCA
>CAJKSU010000042.1 GCA_905202605.1 uncultured Eubacteriales bacterium | reverse complement strand
GTCATCCACGAATTGGAGCTGTGCGACTTTGACGGGAAAACAGCACGGATTCGTGTGGTATGCTCTAAGGGAACTTATATCCGCACCCTGTGCCATGATATCGGCGCGGCGCTGGGAACCGGCGGCTGCCTTTCGTCGCTGCGGCGCACGCGGGCAGGCAGGTTTGCAATTGATGACTGCGTGACCATGGAGCAGATTCAGCAGGCACGAGATCAGAACGCCCATATGGCCTTTCTTCGCCCGGTGGACAGCCTGTTTTCGGGCTGCCCGGCGGTTTATTTGGGCGAAAAGGAAGCTCTGCGTTGTAAAAACGGCGCAGAAAATGCCGTTTCAGGGATGCCGGACGGCACCTATCGGGTCTATGGTCCGGAGAATGAATTCCTGATGCTGGGTCAGTGCCAAAACGGCGTGCTGCGGACAGTGAAAAGCTTTTTCGAGGTGAAGGAAGGTTGAAGGAAATAGAAGGTCGTGTAATTGCCCTGGGCTTCTTTGACGGAGTGCATCTGGGACATGCCAGCCTGCTGGAAATGGCGCGGAAACGGGCAAATGAGCTGGAGCTGACGCCTGCGGTGATGAGCTTTGACCTCCATCCCGATAATCTGGTGGCGGGGGCAAAGGTTCCGCTGATCAACTCCATTGACGACCGGGAGGAGATCCTCAAGCGCTGCTTTGGCATTTCCGATGTGATTTTGGCACATTTTGACGAGTCCATGATGCATATGCCATGGGATACATTCATTGAGGATTACCTGTGTCGTCAGCTGGGGGCGCGTCATCTGGTTTGCGGTTATGACTTTCACTTTGGAGACAAGGGCGCGGGAAATCCCCAGCGGCTACAGGAAAAATGCAGGGAGCTGGGGATTGGATGCGATGTACTGCCGAAGGTGACCATGGACGGCGTAACGGTCAGCTCTACTTATATCCGTCAACTGCTGGTGCAGGGGGAGATGCAGGAGGCCATGCGGTTTCTGGGGCATCCTCACTGCCTGTCCGGTGAGGTGGTGCATGGCCGGCAGTTGGGGCGCACCATTGGTGTTCCTACGGCAAATCTGCTGATCCCGGAGGGGGTGTTGACCCCTGCCTTTGGCGTCTATGCCACCAGAGTGGCTCTTCCGGATGGCACGGAAAAGCTCGCGGTGACCAATATAGGTGTTCGTCCCACGGTGGGGGAGTCTACGCTGGTGACAGTGGAGCCATGGATCCTTGACTTTGACGGGGATCTCTACGGACAGCATATCCGGGTGGACTTCTACCACCGGCTCCGGGGTGAAAAGCGCTTTGACGGCCTGAGTGCGCTTCAACAGGAGATTCTTGCAAATGCGCAGGAGACAAGAGCGCTGCTGGGATAATACAAGAATGAAAAACGGCGTAACCGCAATGGGTTACGCCGTTTTTGTGCTGTAATCAGGAAATGGAGATGTACTTGCTGTTTACAAAGCCGCGCTGTCCGTCAAAGGTCATGAAGTAATCTTCGACCAGATCCATGACCAGATACTTAGCCTTGTTCAGGTCACGCTCGTTGGGGTGGTTCCACATCTGGTTGTGGAAGAAGTAGGAACCCTGAACGGTGCCGCTGGCAGTCTCATAATACTCAGGATCCTGAACGCTGCCCATGCTCATGATGTTGGGCTTCTGACCCTTGTCAAGACCTGCGGGGCCGAACTCCTTGCCGCAGCAGGCGAAGGTGCCGACAACGCTGACATTCTGCAATTCAAGGAAGAGCTTCAGTGCGGACAGGGTTGCTTCGCTCTCACCGGAACCATAGAAGCCGCCGCCGTAGGTGGTGAAGACAATGCCCAGAGGCTGATAGTTGTCACGGACGGGGCCGCCGGGATAAGCGCAGTTTCTGCGCCGGAACACAGGGCCGCCGTTGGCGCCGGGTGCGCCGGGATCTCCGCCAGGGCCGCCAGGACCGCCGGGACCGCCGGGGCCGCCGGGGCCACCGGGACCACCAGGGCCTTCCGTTCCGCCGACACCGCCGGGGCCGCCGCCCATGGTTTCGGAGGTCATCTTAAAGCCGCCGCCTGCATCGACCATCTTCTGAACGTTGTTCTCCAGCTCGCCGCCGGCGCCCAGAGAGAACAGCTTGTTGATGATGGTCAGAGGATAGCCCGCCACAATGGGGGAGCCGAGGCACACAACGTCGTAGTCCTCGAAATACAGGTTGTCCTGAATCTCAGCCCACTTGTTGGACTTCTTGAGCCGGTAGCAGTTGCACTCCCAGCCACAGGCCTCAAAGCCGTCTTTCATGGAGAAGGCAATCCGCTCTGTGTTCTTGGTCATGGTTGCGTAGAGGATCAGCGCCCGGCGCTTGTGGGGAGTATAGGTCAGTCCTTCCAACTGCGTAGTGATGCTCTCTCCGTTGGTCTGTTCAATCAGAACGGTGCCGGTGGGCGCATTGTCAAGCGTAATCGCCAGATGCTGACGAGCCGGGCCGACCTGCGCCTCAAAGGAGATGGTGTCGCCGTGGACGCAGACATTTTCCAGCAGCTCACAGCCGCCGTGGGAAGCGATCAGCTCTCCCTCATAGGCACGAGCGCCCTTGCGAATGGTGACCGTGGTTTCCCGTTTTCCGCTGGGGGTGTCCATAAGGTATGTATAAGTACCCTCGAATTTCATATGGTTTGCCTCCTTGATTTCTTTTGAAATGAAACGCAGTGATTCTGCGGTTTTTATGGATTAGTTGACCCGGTCGTAAGCGGTCTGGATAATCCCAGTCAGACCGTCAATGTTCATATCCTCAATGCTCTTGACGTAAGCGTCCCATACAGCGTCATCGTCCACATCCTGCGCACCGTTGATGAACTGCAGGGCGGAGGTTGCAACGTGAGTGATGATGTCGGAGTAGATGGCAGAGGCCTCGGTGGACTCCTCAGAGGTCAGAACCACGTCAGAACCAAGGTTGTTACTGCCGTTTTTATTGGTACTCCATGCATCGAAGCAGCTCAGCTCGCGCTCGCCAAACTCAAAGGACAGGCGGGTATCGTAGACCACACCGGCCAGATCCTTGGTGGCAACTACGCCGGAGGCCAGATTGGTGGACTCTGCAACGCTCAGCAGTGCTGCGCCGTCAAACATCGGCTCATTGTTGTCGTCATAGTACCAGGTTTCAACGTCGTGACCGGAGCCTTCCTCGAAGCCGTAGTTGTAGAGCAGACCGCCCTCATAGCTGTAGCCGTAATCCAGGAACTGCAGCGCAGTCTCTACATCCTCGCACTGAGAGGAGATGGAGATATTTGCAGCGCCGGTGGTATCGACCATGGAAGTCTCCTCGTAGAAGGGGATGGTCTGACCGGAAACCTCGGCAACGTCCTGCACAGGCCACCAGTTGCAGTTGGGATCGCCGTTGTCGGCTGCCATGGTGGAGTAATTGCCGCCGAAGGGCTGGTTGGAGAAAATGTAGCCGGTTTCGCCGCGGGATGCCTCACCGGCATTTAGATCGCCGAAGGGGTTGACATCGCGGTTCTGCATGTTCTCAAAGTTGATAAGACCCTGATCGTAGAGCTTGTGGAGCCAGGAGAGATATTTCCGGGTGCCGTCCTGAGCGGCTCCGTAGACAACCTTGCCATCCTCCTGATAAAAAGAGGCGGAAAAATCGGTTCCCATGGCGTTGGCGCTCAGCTCTGCCATGGAGCCGAAGCCGCCCATCAACAGGCCGTTCTGCATGGAAACGGTGTTGAACAGGCTCATAGGCTCGATGGCGCCCTTCTCGTTTTTGAAGGCAGTGAGCACGTCGGTGAGCTCGTCATAGGTGGTGGGAACGTCCAGACCGAGATCCTCCAGCCAGTCCATCCGGACAAAGGTGCCGATGCCGCCGGGGTTGGCGTTCTGATCCTTGATGGGGTAGATACACAGGAACATATCGGCGTCCTGTACCTTGGAGTAAACGTTCTGGTCTGCGTGGATGATAGTGGAGTAGTTGGGCATGTTCTCTTCCAGATAGTCGCCCAGATCGATGATGATGTCCTCGTTCAGTGCAGCCTCAGGGCCAGCTGCGTAGTTGGAGATGTTCATGAGATCGGTGTAATCGCCGGAAGCGATCATCAAGTTGAACTTGTCGGTTTCATTGGCCTTGTCTACCACAGTGAGATCCATCTTTACGCCAGTGTTCTCGGCAAGCCACTTCCAGACCTGCTGGTTTTCCAGATCATTACCCTCAATATAAGTGAGGCCGGAGGTTTCGTAGCCCAGAAAATAGGTCAAGGTAACGGGATCCTCGGTGATGGGCAGCTCGGTGTGGAGTGTTTTTAGCATCTCACGCCAGCCGTCGTAATCGTTGTTGGCATTGGCTTCGGTGAAGTCGGTGGCCTCCTCCGGCATAGCGGAGTCAGGCTCAAAAGTGCTGGCTTCCTCGGCCTGATCGGCAGGTGCGGGAGCGGCAGGCGTCTTGGATGCTTCTGCGGGAGCGGAGGCGGAATGCTCAGAGGCAGCGGGTGCGGAGGAGGCAGCGGTGGAGCCGCAGCCTGTCAGGCATGTCATGACCATGGCAAGCACCAGCAGCAGAGCAAGCGTACAGTTCTTTTTCATGTAATCTTCTCCTTGTGCGTTTTCAGATTCCGGCGTGTCAACCGGTTGATTTCAGTTTAGCACAGGGGACAGGAGGGGAAAAGCCGCAAAAGCGGATACCGGGGGATGATTTTGAAAAACGGATGTGTGAAATCCTGCGCCATGTCATAAATGGGGCAGGAAGTGTCACACATCCGCTTTGCTTTCAGGAAATTGTACCGGAAACGGCCTGATGCTGCTCCCGATAAGCGCCGGGGGTGGTTTCCTCGTACCGCTTAAAGGATCGGGTCAGCGTCCATCGGCTGGAGAAGCCTACCCGCATGGCGATATCATCCACAGAGAGATCCGTGGAGGCCAGCAGTTCCTTGGCCTTTTTCAGCCGGGCGGCATGGATGTAGTCCACAACGCCCATGCCGGTGTTCTGCCGCAAAAGACGGCTTACATAGGAGGCAGACAGCCCCAGCGCGTCGCCAATTCGATCCGCGCAGATGCCGGGGTCGGCGTAGTTCTCTTCAATGTAGCGCAGGGCGCGCTCTACCTTGTCCGAGTGCTCCCGGCTGCCGGATTCCACATAGTCCTGAAGGGCAGAGATCAGCCGGAGACAGCATTCCCGGAGCTGCTGGGCGGAGGTCTGCTCCAGCAGAGCGCGGTACTGCGCCACTACCGGCGCTTCCGCTTCATCATATTCTACCACAGAGATGGAGAAGGCGGACAGCATCTGTTCCATATGCGCTACCAGATGCTGCTTGACCAGATCGGGATATCGGGGCGCAATGCGCAGCTCCAGATCCACAAATCCGTCCATGGTCTTTTCCAGCAGTGCAAAGTTCCGATTGGTGATGCCCTGCATGAACTTCTTTTCCAGCTCCGTCCGCAGCAGCTTGTCGCTGAGATCCATGGGAACCACAGAGTGGTCATAGCCGTTTTTTACCGGGCTGCTGTCGCCCATCAGCTCGGCATAGGAGGTAAGCTCCTGTGCTTCGGTTTTTGCTTTTACAATGTTCTCTCTTCCGTGATAGACGGTGCTGACCACAGCACCGCAGATCAGACCGTGCGCCTTGAGATCTTCAATAGCGGCGGAAAGCCCCTGACAGACGGCGGCAATCTGCACTCTGGCATCTTCATCCATGGCGTCTTTGGGCATGGGCGCGAGATTGATCAGCGTAATCATGCCGTCCTGCATGGGAACGAAATAGGGCGTGCAGAGCGGCTCTAAGTGAATAGAAATGGCCTCACGCATCCAATTGTCCACCTGCTGGAACGCTGTGGGGGGGATATGCTCGTCACCGCACTGGGGCAGATAGCCGGAAAAGTCGATGCATTGCAGCATGGAAACGGCGAAATACTCGCTGGTGATCTCCGGCATGGCGTCGGTCAGGTCACCCTCCGGCGGCACGTCGCCGCTGAGATACTTCTCCAGCAGCCGGGTGCGGCAGGCGCGATCCAGCTCCAGCATCAGCTTGATGTTCTTGGTGTAAAATCGGCGGAATACCAACGTCAGCACGATTCCGCCAAGCAACGCCGCCGTGATGCCCAGAAGCGTGGAAAAATAACTGCCGAGCAGAATCAGCGCTGCCCAGAAAAAAAGAGAAACCGCGCAGATCACAGTATTCCGCAGTAAAAACGGAATGCTTCCCTTGCGCTGGAATAAAGATTCGTCCATAGAGCGCCTCCCAATGGGTAGATATCTATATTTTATCACATGATCGTAGGGCAATGCAATCATCTTTCTCGGAAGCGCCGGGAAATTCCACGCAAAAGAAACCCCCGGAGGACGTTTTGCGTCTCCGGGGATTTGGTAAGCTGGAAGTTATGCGGCCTGACTGCGCTTGGAGTGTTTCCCTTTTTCGCCTGATGCATTTCCGGGTCGTGGGCTTTTGCGGCATTTTTGGGCGGAGCTGGGGGCGCTGATGATCATCGCAGCCACAATGGTGCCGCCCTTCATCATGTGACCAGTCTGCACCATGACACGATTGGCTGCATCGAAAAACAGCTTATTCAGCCCGTTTTTTGCTAAATAGTGCATGAATTGACACAGTGTTGTTTCATCCGGAACCGTCTCCGTCATCAAAAAGCTGATGCTCGTAAGTTTCCGTATGGCGTAGCTGTCGTAGATGGCATCTTCGGTTACCGGGTCAGACAGGGTGAACCAGAGCGGAAGCAGCTACATCCGCAGCCTTTGTGATGACGCAAATTTATTCAGAGGTTTCTAGTATAACAGATTTTACCGAAAACGCAAAGAGAAACAGGGAGACGCAAATAACCCATGGTTATGGACTATGCAATTCGGGAATTTGCGCGAGGATTTTTTGTCCGGTATGATAGGAACATCGGGAAATGAAATTTTGAAAGGAGAATGATTATGAATCATACCCCCCGACTTTCTGCCCTGCTTTTGGCGGCGGCAATGCTCCTTGCACTTTTGACCGGATGCGGTCAGAAGACAGAAAACGACTCCGGCGCAGCTTCCAACGCGGTAAGCGCACCGGAAGAAACGGCGGCTGCGCCAACGGCACAGCCGGAAAACCCGGCAGAGACGGAGTCCAGCCAGATTGCAGAGCCTTCTGCGGAGGAAGAAAGCATTGCGTTCGGCACGGTGACCTATCCGCTGGAGACAGACGGTGCGACTTTGACCTATTGGCTGCCGTGGATGCCTGCCCTGAGCCAGTGCTACTCCAATTATGGGGAGCATCCTGCTTATGCAGCAGCAGAGGAATATACCGGTGTGCCGGTGGAGTATATTTCATGCGCCATGGAAAGCGCTGCAACGGAATTCAACTTGATGATTGCCTCCGGCAGCAGCTATGACATCCTTTCCAGTGCTGCAACCTATTATAATGGCGGTGTTGCCGCCGGCGTACGGGATGGCGTTCTGCTGGATTTGACCGACCTGATGGCAGAATACGTGCCGGATTACTACAAGGAATTCATCACCAATGACAAGTGGGTCAAATATGCCACCACGGATGACGGCACCATCGGCACGATTTACAGCTTCAATGCCGTAGAGCTGGGACTGTCTAAGGGCAACTTTATTCGTCAGGACTGGCTGGATGAGCTGGGACTGGACACCCCTGTCACCGTAGACGACTACCACGATGTCCTCACTGCATTCAAGTCCAACTATAACATCACCGATCCCTTCATGCTCAGCGCCAATCTGGCGTCCAACCTGTCCTATGCCTTTGGCTCCGGCAATTTCAATGCGGATGATGCCAGCAACCTGAGTTTCTATCTGGAGGATGGAAAGGTGGTTTGCTGCTTTACCTCCGACAATTATAAGGAGTATATCGCAACTCTTGCACAGTGGTTTAAAGAAGGACTCATTGGCGGCGACTTCTTCAACCGTCCCAGCGAAATGGCGGACAGCGCCAACACTTCCGTTATTCTTGGTGGTCAGGCCGGTATTTGGACCACCGTTATGAACAACCTGGAGGACTACCCCAAACAGGCTGCCGATCCGAACTTCGCCTGCTCTGCGCTTGCCGATGCATTGGGCAATGACGGCGAGAAGCTTACCTTCTATGATGACGATCCTGGCTCGGCGGGCAATGCCAGCATCAGTGCAGACAGTGACAATTGGGAGCTGGCACTGAAATGGCTCAACTTCTGGAGTACCGAGCAGGGCCTGATGCTGGCACGCTATGGCGTGGAGGGTGTCAGCTACACCATGGAAAACGGCGAGCCGGTTTATACCGATGTGATTTATAATAATCCGGACGGGTTTATCTTCCAGCTGGCACGGATTATGTACTGCGCTGCCAGTGTTCCCACCTATGGTGATCCCAGAATCATCCGGGACAATGTCTATTCCGACGAGGTAATTGCCTGCACAGAGGTTTGGGAATCCGCTTATGGAAGCAGTGAAAGCAACATTTCCGATGCTGTGACTATGACCACGGAGGAGAGCGATGAATTCTATGGAAAGTATACCGACATCGGTACCTATGCGCAGACCGAGCTGCTTCGGTTTGTCGTAGGGGATAATTCCATGGATCAGTGGGATACCTTTGTGGAAACCTGTGAGAATATGGGGATTAACCAGTGTACGGAAATTTATCAGACTGCGTATGACCGATATGCAACTCGCTGAGTCGTAACCTGCTGAAAGGCGCCGGTTCTGTGGAAAACAGAGCCGGCGCTTTTTTGCGGCAATGTAATAGCGAAATGATCGAAAATGCAGGATTTTTTGTGACAGAATTCCCGCGGTGAGGGAGAAAAGCAGGAGAAAATACGAAATATGCATATTTTACAGCAAAAAGGTGCAAATAATCTATAGGTTGTGCGGTTTTATACTTGACGTAGGGGATGGAAAACGGTATAATCATTTCATACAATACAGAGGAACTGAAAGTTGATTTGGTTCCTCCTGCATACTCCTGAAAGGACTGATCGTTATGAAAAAAGGTTTATCTCTGCTGCTGTCCGGCTGCCTGATGCTTGGCATGCTGGCTGGCTGCGGCTCTGACGCTGCATCTTCCGCACCCGCCGAGAGCGCTGCTCCCGCTGCTTCCGAGGCAACTGCCGCACCTGAGGCAACTGTGGCTCCCACCGCTGCTTCTGCTGTCGAGGAGTCCGCGGCTGAGACTGGAACCACCACCTCCGGTTCCGACAAGACTTGGGTCATTGCCACCGATACCGTATTCAAGCCCTTTGAGTACACCGACGAGAACGGCGCATTTGTCGGCATCGATGTTGACATCGTGGCTGCAATCGCTGAGGATCAGGGCTTCAAGTATGAGCTCAAGAGCCTGGGCTGGGATGCTGCCATTGCTGCCTGCCAGGCCGGTCAGGCTGACGGCATGATCGCCGGTGCGTCCATCACCGATGAGCGCAAGGAAAGCGGCTGGATGTTCTCCGACGGCTACTACACCGCTACCCAGTGCATGGCTGTTGCCGAGAACTCCGACATCAAGGGCTTTGAAGATCTCAAGGATAAGCAGGTTGCTGTTAAGACCGGCACCCAGGGCGCATCCTATGCTGAGAGCCTGAAGGACGAGTACGGCTTCACTCTGAACTACTTCGAGGACAGCCCCACCATGTACCAGGCGGTTGCAGGTGGTCAGGCAGTTGCCTGCTTCGAGGATACTCCCATCATGGCGGCTTCCATTAAGGACGGCGGCCTGGGCCTGAAGATTGTAGAGGGAACTGAGAATGAAGGCGCCGACTACGGCTTCGCAATCTTCAACAGCGACGAGCAGGAGCTGCTGGACATGTTCAACGCTGGTCTTGCCAACATCAAGGCAAACGGCAAGTATGACGAGATCATTGCCAAGTACCTCGGCTGATTTCTAAGCTGGAACTAAGCGGGGCACCTCAGGGTGTCCCGCTGTCTTTTGAAAGGAGCAAATGCCCCCATGATTCAGATTCTGTCTAACTATGGCAATCTTTTGCTGCGTGCCATGGGTCAGACATTGTTGCTGGCTCTCTGCGGCTTGCTGTTCGGCACGCTGCTGGGTATGTTTTTTGGTATTCTCAGCGTGGTGAAGAACAAGGTCTGCAATGTCATTGCTACGATTTTTGTAGATGTAGTGCGCGGCGTACCGATGATTGTACTTGCCATGTTCGTCTTCTTTGGTGTCCCCTATTGTCTCAATACCATGATGGGCTTTAGTGTAACCCTGACGGCGCTTCAGGCCGGCACCATCTGTCTTGCACTGAACTGCGGCGCCTATATGGCAGAGATCATTCGTGCAGGCATCCAGTCTGTAGACAAAGGGCAGATGGAGGCGGCGCGCAGCCTTGGCCTGCCCTATTGGCGTGCCATGCAGCGGGTCGTTCTGCCTCAGGCGATCCGGACCATGGTACCCAGTATCATCAACCAGTTTATCATTACATTAAAGGATACATCCATTCTGTCTGTCATCGGCTTCCCGGAGCTGGTCAATACGGCAAAGAACGTGGTCGCCAACACCTTTAAGTCCTTTCAGGTATGGGCAATCGTTGGCATCATGTACCTGATTATTATTCTGATTCTGTCGAAGGCTGCCAAGCGCCTGGAGAGGAGTTGGTCCCGTGGCCGTCAATAAGAATAACGTAAAGATCCATGTTTCCCACCTGAAAAAGAGCTTTGGAAAGCTGGAGGTACTCAAGGACATCTCTACGGATATCTATGAGGGCGAGGTCGTGGTCATCATCGGCCCATCCGGTTCCGGTAAGTCCACCTTTCTTCGGTGCATGAACCGTCTGGAGGATATCACCGACGGACAGATCGTGGTGGATGGTCACGATATCTCCGATAAGTCCGTGGACATCAACAAGGTGCGGGAAAATGTCGGCATGGTGTTCCAGCACTTCAACCTGTTCAACAACCTCAGCGTGGTCAAAAACCTGATGCTGGCTCCGGTGGATCTCAAAAAGGCCACCAAGGAGGAGGCACGGCAAAAAGCAGAGAAGATGCTGGAAAAGGTCGGCCTGCTGGATAAGATCGAAAACTACCCGGCACAGCTCTCTGGGGGGCAAAAGCAGCGTGTTGCCATTGCCCGCGCTCTGTGCATGGAGCCGGATATCATGCTGTTTGACGAACCGACCTCTGCGCTGGATCCTGAAATGGTCGGCGAGGTGTTGATGGTTATGAAGCAGTTGGCTGCCGACGGCATGACCATGGTGATCGTGACCCATGAAATGGGCTTTGCCAGAGAGGTTGCCGATCGTGTCATCTTTATGGACGGCGGCTATATTGTGGAGGAGGGAACCCCGCAGGAGGTACTGCTGAATCCGCAGGAGCCTCGTACCATTGACTTCCTGAATAAAGTACTGTAAGGCTTAGACCGACGGAGCGTGATTGCTTCCGCCGGTCTTTTTTTCGCAATTGGAATTTTACTGGTGAGCTTCAGCGTAATCTGATGGGAACGAGGTGGGAAATGCACGCTTTTTTTCCGTTGCGGTTGACAGCTTTGTTAGCACGTGCTAACATAAGTGAGGGACTGAAGCGGTACAAACGAAATTGGAGGGACTGTAATGACGCTGGACGAACTAAAGCCGGGGCAGGACGCCTATATTGCGGCGGTTGCATGTCAGGAGCCGTCGCTGCGCAAGCATATTCTGGACATGGGACTGACGCCTGAAACAGAGGTGACCATGGTAAAGGCCGCTCCGCTGGGAGATCCGCTGGAGCTGCGGCTCCGGGGCTATGAGCTGACGCTCAGAAAAGCGGATGCTGCCATGGTGCAGCTCTCGGATGTACATACCGCCCATGCGCAGGCAGAGGAGCAGGCGCGGCACTGGAAGCTGCCCCATCCGGGGGTGGGAGAAAACGTGACTTATCGGGGCGGGAAAGCGCAGGAGAAAATCCGTGCTGGGGAGCCAATCCGGTTTGCGCTGGCAGGCAATCAGAACTGCGGAAAGACTACGCTGTTCAATCAGCTTACCGGCTCCAATCAGCATGTGGGCAATTTCCCCGGCGTTACGGTGGATCGGAAGGACGGTGTGATTCGCGGTTATCAGGAGGCAACGGTGACCGACCTGCCGGGCATTTACTCTCTGTCGCCCTATACCAGCGAGGAGATCGTCACGCGGCAGTTCCTGCTGGAGGAGCATCCGGACGGCATCATCAATATTCTCGATGCCACTAACATTGAGCGAAATCTCTACCTGACCATTCAGCTCATTGAGCTGGGGATCCCCATGGTGCTGGCGCTGAACATGATGGACGAGGTACGGGATAATGGCGGAACCATTCAGATCAATGCACTGGAGGCGGCGCTAGGCATTCCGGTGGTGCCAATTTCCGCGGCGAAGAACGAGGGCATTGACGAGCTGATTGAACACTGTATCCATGTGGCCCGGTTCGGGGAAACACCGGCACGACGGGACTTCTGTGATGGCAGCAGCAGGGACGGCGGTGCGGTGCATCGCTGCATCCATGCGGTGACACACCTTATTGAGGATCACGCTCAGCGGGAGCATTTGCCGGTGAAATTCTGCGCCACCAAGCTCATTGAGGGAGATGAGCTGATTTTAAAGGCATTGGCGCTGGATCAAAACGAGGTGGAAACGCTGGAGCATATGATCACGCAAATGGAGCAGGAGCGTGGGTTGGATCGCATGGCGGCACTGGCAGATATGCGTTTCCAATTTATTACGGCTCTGTGCCGGGAAACGGTGGTGCATCCCAGAGAGAGTAAGGAGCGCATCCGAAGCGAAAGGATCGACCGGGTGCTGACGGGAAAATACACGGCAATCCCGGCCTTCGTGGGGATCATGGCGCTGGTGTTTTTCCTGACCTTTGGCGTGATCGGGGCATGGCTCTCCGACTGGATGGAGCTGGGGATTGGATGGTTTACGGAACTTTGCGACCGGGGGCTGACGGCCTATGGCATCAATCCGGTGGTGCATTCCCTGCTGATCGACGGCGTGTTTGCGGGCGTGGGCAGTGTGCTGAGCTTTCTGCCGATCATTGTGGTGCTGTTTTTCTTCCTGTCGATTCTGGAGGACAGCGGCTATATGGCGCGGGTGGCCTTTGTGATGGATAAGCTGCTGCGGAAAATCGGCCTGTCTGGCAGAAGCTTTGTGCCGATGCTCATTGGTTTTGGCTGCTCCGTTCCGGCAATCATGGCGACCAGAACCCTGCCTTCTGACCGGGATCGAAAAATGACGATTCTGCTGACGCCCTATATGAGCTGCTCCGCCAAGCTGCCCATTTACGCCCTGTTCACCGCGGCGTTTTTTCCGGGGCATGGTGCGCTGGTGATGATCGGGCTGTATTTTACTGGAATCATCGTGGGGATCCTCTATGCGCTGCTGTTGAAAAAGACAGCGTTTCAGGGTGAGCCGGTACCCTTTGTAATGGAACTGCCCAACTACCGGATGCCCGGCCTGAAAAACGTAGGACAGCTGATCTGGGAAAAGGCCAAGGACTTTATCACCAAGGCATTTACGGTGATTTTTCTGGCATCGGTGCTGATCTGGTTTCTACAGACCTTTGATACCAGGCTGAATGTGGTGACCGATTCGGCGCAAAGCCTGCTGGCGCTGGTGGGCAGCTGGATCGCTCCGATTTTCCGCCCTCTGGGTCTTGGAGACTGGAGAATTTCCACGGCGCTGATTACCGGCTTTACCGCGAAGGAAAGCGTAGTCAGTACCCTGACGGTGCTGCTGGGCGGCTCTACGGCGGCGCTGAGCAGTCTGTTCAATGCCCGGACGGCGGTGAGCTTTCTGGTGTTCTCTCTGCTGTATACCCCCTGTGTGGCGGCGATTGCGTCGGTCAAGCGGGAATTGGGCGGAAAATGGGCGATGATCGTGGTGATCTCCCAGTGTGCGGTGGCGTGGCTGGTGGCCTGCGGGGCGTACCAGCTGATGCTGCTGCTGTAAGGGGTGAACGGGATGAATCTGCCAAGCTATCTTCTGCTGGGGCTTGTAATTGCATGGTCGCTGGTTTCTGTGGTTCATATTTTACGGCATGGTTCCTGCGGCTGCGGCGGGAAACGGACTGGGAAAAAGTCCTGCTGCGGCAGCTGCCAGCAATGTCATAAATGCAAATAACAAAAGGGAAAGGAATGGGCGGAGGAATACTGCCCATTCCTTTTGTATACGGTAGAAGAAATGTCCCAAATGGCGTCGGAAATGATGGAATGAGCTGACCGGAATTGTGCAAAATGCACGGAGATAAAAACGGTTCTGCATGAATTTAACGAAATTATGGAAAAACACTGCCAAGAAAAGAGAAATCTCAAAAAAAGCATTCCGCAGAGCGCAAATTGTGCTATAATAGTCCCCAAGATCCTTCCGCGGAACCGAATTTATGCACGGAAGGCAGAAAGGACATAACCATGAACCATCGGAATCTATCCATGCTCTGCGACTTTTATGAGCTGACCATGGGCAACGGCTATCTGGAGCAAGGCTTCGAGAAGAAAATCGCTTACTTTGACGTTTTTTTCCGGAACGTTCCGGACGGCGGCGGCTTTGCCATTGCGGCAGGGCTGGAACAGGTGGTGGAGTATATCCAGCAGCTGCATTTTGACGAGGATGACATTGCGTTCCTGAAGAGCAAGAACATTTTCAGTGAGAAATTCCTGAATTATCTCCGGAATTTCCATTTCTCCGGCGATATCTATGCGGTGCCGGAGGGAACGCCGATCTTCCCCGGCGAGCCGATCCTGACGGTGCGCGCGCCTGCGCTGGAGGCGCAGCTGGTGGAAACCTATGTACTGCTGGCGCTGAACCATCAGACTATGATTGCCACCAAGGCTTGCCGCATCGTCCGTGCGGCGCAGGGACGTGCGGTGTTGGAGTTCGGCTCCCGCCGGGCGCAGGGCGCGGATGCAGCGATCATCGGCGCAAGAGCGGCCTATATTGGCGGCTGCGCCGGTACGGCCTGCACGCTCACGGATCAGATGTACGGTGTTCCCGCAGGAGGCACCATGGCTCATGCATGGGTGCAGATGTTCGATAGCGAGTATGAGGCGTTCAAGGCATACTGTGAGGTATACCCTGACAATGCCACACTGCTGGTGGATACCTACAACACGCTGAAAAGCGGAGTACCCAACGCCATTCGCGTCTTTAAGGAGATGCTGGTGCCAAAGGGCATTACGAATTTTGCCATCCGGCTGGATTCCGGTGACATCTCCTACCTCTCCAAGCGGGCGAGAAAGATGCTGGACGACGCTGGACTTCCCAACTGCAAGATCACGGCGTCCAATGCTCTGGACGAGCATCTGATTCGTGATCTGGTGATGCAGGGGGCGCAGATCGACACCTTCGGCGTGGGCGAACGTCTGATTACATCCAAGAGCGAGCCGGTATTTGGCGGTGTTTATAAGCTTGCGGCAGTGGAAAATGATGCTGGTGAGATCATTCCAAAGATTAAGGTCAGTGAGAACACCGAGAAGATTACCAATCCCGGCTTCAAGCGTGTCTACCGTTACTATGACAAGGACAGCGGCAAGGCATTGGCGGATGAGCTGTGCCTGCGGGATGAGGAGATCGACTTTACCCAGCCTCACGATATCTTTGATCCCAATGCTACATGGAAGGTCAAGACGCTGGAGAACTACAACGTCCGGGAGCTGCTGGAGCCGATCTTCAAGAATGGTGAGCTGGTATACAAGCTGCCGGAACTGAAGGATATTCAGACCTACTGCAAGGAGCAGCAGGATACCCTGTGGGACGAGGTCAAGCGCTTTGAGAACCCCCATGAATATTATGTTGACCTGAGCAAAAAGCTGTGGATCCTGAAGCGGGAGCTTCTGGCTGCGGCAAAACAGTAAAAAATCGTGCGGAGAGCAGTACCTGACTGCTCTCCGCATGTTTAATTTTTGGTCATCTGCTTATAGATTTGATGTACGCCGGTGGCAGCAAAGCCGGATACCGCGCCCACAGCGGCGGCGGTGATGGGGTCGCAGGCGGGGAAATCCGGAATCAGTTTCCAGCCCAGAAGGCCAAGGGTGCAGCCTGCGGCGCCGCAGATTACCGGGATCCACCGGCAGAGCTTCCCGGTGGCCTTGACGGCCTGTCCCAGAAGAAAGCACAGCACCGTAATGGCGGCAACGCCGGTGATGCCAAAGTCCATATGGTCACCTCCCACTTCATGCTATGCGCGGACGGCGCAGAATGTACTGGAAATGATACCGAAGCGCAGAACGTGCTAATTGCCAGATAAGCCCGCTGTTATGCGATTTGCTGTTTTTCGTCCGCACGGGCAATTTCTCACGGAACAAGCTGGAACGGAGAAAGCTGCACGCAAACCGGGTGCAGCATAAATTTCATTAAATGGATATAGCTGGGGCAAGACGATAAACAATGCGGAGACGATACCATTTTGTTGTTGCAAAGGTAAGCTATCTTTGATAGTATAAAGGCCGCAAGAAAGGCTTCTAACGGCTGCGAAAAACTCTGCATTCCCCCCCAAGCCCGGTGGGGTTCTTCGCAGCCGACTGCTTTGCGGAAGCCCGTACAGGAGAAGTGTTTTCTGCGATCAAAAAACGAAAGGGCGCTGGACATAACACAATCATATCCATATATCTATTGCCATTTTTCAAATTTGTCATAGAATT
>CAJKSU010000041.1 GCA_905202605.1 uncultured Eubacteriales bacterium | reverse complement strand
AGAATTCCCAGCTGACCCGCAATGGCAACCGCAGTATCCCGGTGGTCGCCGGTAATCATAACAGGGCGGATGCCTGCCTCCCGGCACTCCGCAATTGCTGCCTTTACCTCCGGGCGAATGGGGTCAATCATGCCGGAAAGCCCCAGATAGCAGAGCTTTTGCTCCAGCTCCTCCGGCTCATAGGACGCCGGTGCAGTTTCCCACATGCGCTGCGCACCGCAAAGCACCCGCAGCGCCTGATCTGCCATGCTCTTGTTGGCATTCAGGATCTCCTGCCGTTTTTCCTCAGTCATGGGACAGATTTTTTCGCCATCCCACCAGCTGTCGCAGCGGCGAAGCACCTCATCCGGCGCCCCCTTGGTGAACTGAATCACCGTTCCGTCCGCCTTGCAATGTACTGTGGACATCATTTTTCGTCCGGAGTCAAAGGGCGCTTCTCCAATGCGGGGATAATCCGGCTCCACTTTATTTTTAGGCAGCCCCAGCTTTGTGCCGTCGTTGACCAGTGCGCACTCCGTTGGCTCACCCTGCGCCTGTCCGTCGCTGCCCAATATCGCATCGGCGCACAGCTCCATGGCAAGCGCCAGCCGCTTTTCATCGGCTCCGGCCCGCTCCACCACGGTCATTTTATTCTGGGTCAGCGTTCCGGTTTTATCCGAACAGATGATTTGGGTGCAGCCCAGCGTTTCCACAGCGGTCAGATTCCGGATAATGGCCTTGTTGGCGGACATTTTCGTTACGCCAATGGACAATACAATGGTCACCACCGCCGCAAGCCCTTCGGGAATTGCAGCCACCGCAAGGCTCACCGCCACCATAAAGGTATCCAGCAGGCCGGTTCCGGTGATATTCGGATACGCACGAATGATATCCAGCAGGAAGATTACGCCGCAGATTCCAATGACGAGGAACGAAAGGATTTTGCTCAACTGATTAAGCTTCCGCTGGAGGGGCGTCTGCTCCTCTTTGGCCGTGGCCAGCGCATCGGCAATTTTGCCCATCTCTGTATCCATACCGGTGGCTGTCACCACCATGCGTCCTCTGCCATAGGCCACCGTGGAGCCCATATACACCATGTTCTTTCGGTCGCCCAGCGGAATATCCTTTTCCTCCCCCAGTGTCAGTGGATCCGCGCGCTTGCTCACTGCCACGGATTCGCCGGTCAGCGCCGCTTCCTCTACCTTCATGCTGGCGCTGGCCAGTACCCGTCCATCTGCAGGCACCGCATCGCCCGCCTCCAGAATCACCACATCGCCGGGAACCAGCTCCTGACTGGGCAAGGTCACGATCTCACCGTCCCGCAGCACCTTCGAGGTTGCCGCAGCGATCTCCTGCAGCGCCGCAATGGCCTTTTCTGCCTTGCTCTCCTGCAGCACCCCCAGCACCGCATTGATAACGACTACCGCCATAATAATGATGACATCTGCAAAGGATTCTCCGGAATACACCGCCGTAACGCCGGAAATCGCCGCCGCCACAATCAGAATAAGAATCATGGGATCCGCCAGTTCCTTCAGGAACCGGTGAATCAGGGATTCCTTCTTCCCCTCCGCCAGACGGTTGGGGCCGTGTTCCTCCAGCCGCTTCTTTGCCTCCTGCCCGGTTAGACCTTGGGAATTGCCGTCAAGCTGCCGGAGCACTTCATCCTGTGAAATCAGATAGGGTTTCATGGTTACCTCCTTGTAGGTGTTGGGACAATGCCGATTCGGCACTGCCTATATTGTATCCGTTCCGGCGTCCTCTCAGCCACCGAAAAACAGATGCTCGATGAGGATCTTCAGCCCAATGCCAATCAGCACCAGTCCACCGAGAAACTCTGCCTTAGACTGAAAGCGATTGCCGAACACATTGCCGATCTTTACGCCCACTGCGGAACATGCAAAGGTGGTCGCGCCGATCAGCAGCACTGCCGGGATAATGTTCACGTCCAGAAACGCAAAGGTCACGCCCACTGCCAGCGCATCAATGCTGGTGGCAACCGCCAGCGTCAGCATGGTCTTGAATCCAAAGGAGGCGTCGGGACATTCCTCCTCCTTGCTGAAGGATTCCTTGATCATGTTTGCGCCGATGACTGCCAGCAGCACAAAGGCAATCCAGTGGTCAATATTGGTAATCATTGACTGAAACCGGATGCCCAGCGCCCAACCGATCAACGGCATCAGTGCCTGAAAGCCGCCAAAATAGACGCCGCAGATCAGACAGTGCTTTGGCCTTAGCTTCGGCACCGACAGCCCCTTACAGATGGACACCGCAAAGGCGTCCATGCTCAGGCCCAGCGCCAGAATCAGCAGCTCAATGATGCTCACATGTATTCCTCCCAAGCATAAAAAAAGGACCTACCTGCCCTGCGGCAGATAAGTCTGGTCATTTCGTACGGAGCCAGAGCGCCACGCACTCAGGATGTTGACCCCATAACGCCCCCAAAGAGGCGCTGACTACTCCCTTAACTTGTGGCTACTATACCATGATTTCCGGAGTCTGTCAAGGGAAATCCGGCGAATTTTCCGTCCGTTTGGATCAAACTGTGGCTGCCGCGCATGCGGCAGCCACACCGGAAAATCTCTCGTTTTTACTTACCCGGAGGGGGCATACCGGGGCCGCCGGGAGGAGGCCCGCCTGCGGGCATGGGCGGCGCTTCCACCGGGCGGGACTCCGTGGAAAATTCCACCACAACGCCCTCCATGCCGCCGGTGAAGGTCATTTTGCCCTCCACATTGCCGTCCTTCTCAACCTTTCCAACATAACTCCGAATCAGGCCGCCCTGCTCAATCTTGAACGCAAAGGAGCCGTCCGGCTGTACCTCCGCCTTCTCCAAAAACGGAACCGTTGCCCACTGACCGGGGGCAATGTCCACCCGTGCAGTCTGTGCCGCAAAGTCAATGGTCGTCTCCCGCTCTGCGCCGGGGGTATGCTCATATACCATAAATGCCATATCTCTATCTCCTTTCCAAAGAAATGCGGCGGGAGGCTTCCGCTTCCCGCCGCCATCCATATTCTCATTATAAATGTCCCGGTGCGCCCCCGCAAGGGAAACCCGTTATTTGGACATAAATGCAACAATCTCGTCCCATTTGGCGGCTGCGGATCCCTGCACAAAGCCGGGCTTTCCGCCGCCCCGTCCATGGAGGGCGCTGTTCAGCTCCTTGACCCAAGCGCGAAGATCGCCGTCCGGCTGTCCCACTGCATATTTATAACCGGCTTCCTCATCACCGGAGAACACCGCCGCTCTGCCGCCGCAGGTTTCCTGCACCGCAATGGCAGCCCGGCGCACACCGTCGGGGGTAAGTCCGTCCAGCTTAATGAGCACATTTCCCTTGTCCCGGTACTGCTCCGCCAATGCAGCAAACTGAGCGTTTTCCATAGCAGTCACCTGTTGGCGCTTGCTTTCCAGCTCGGCGGTCAGGTTCTTTACCGCCTTTGCCGTTTCCATCACCTTGGCGGAAAGCAGCTGAGAAATCTGCCGGTTCTGATCCTGCACTGCGGTCATATACTCCAGCGCCCGCCGTCCGGAGAGCATCTCCACCCGAACGCCGCTGTGGAATTTCTCCACGGACAGGATCTTCACCAGTCCGATCTCACCGGTATGCGCCACATGGGTGCCGCAGCAGGCACAGATATCCGCACCGGGGAATTCCACAATACGCACGCTGCCCGTCAGCTCCTTTTTGCTCCGGTAGGGGATCTCTTTCAGCTCCTCCGGGGAAGGATACCAGCATTTGACCGGGCTGTCCAGCCAGATCCGCTCATTGACCTCCCGCTCCACTTCCCGGAGCTGCTGTTCGGTCAGCTCCCCGGAGAAGTCGATGGTCACCATATCCGCTCCCATGTGGAAGCCCACGTTGTCATAGCCGTAGATCCGATGCACCACACCGGACACCATATGCTCGCCGGAGTGCTGCTGGGTCAGATCAAACCGGCGGTTCCAGTCGATTTTCGCCTGCACTGTGGTTCCCACCGCAACAGGCTTCTCCGTGTAATGGAGTACCACGCCGTCCTTTTCATGGGTATCGGTCACCGGGATATCATTCAATGTTCCCCGATCTCCGGGCTGTCCGCCGCCCTCGGGATAAAAGCAGGTTCTGTCCAATACGATCTCATAGCCGTGCTTTCCCTGCCGGCACTCCAGAACCTTTGCCGTGGTTTCGCGGAGATAGGCATCCTGATAAAATAGCTTTTCTGTTTCCATGTTCAGTCCTCCCATGGAGAAATCATCGGAGGCCGCATTGCCCCCTATTTTTCCTGTATCTTAGCACAAATCGCCCCGGGATGCAATTCTCGCCGCAGAAGCCGCGAAATTTGTGCCGATTTTTCCACCGATCCCTTGACAGCGCCCCTGGGGCCCAGGATATAATTAGATCGTGAAAGGAAATTTTCCACATTTCTAGGAGGGAGTGATCCGCATGACGAGGAAGGAAGTTTGTACCAACACGGGTCTGAGCATCAAAACCCTGCGGCTCTATGAGGAAAAGGGGCTGATTGCTCCGGAGCGGCAGTACCGGAACGGTAGGGAATATCGGGTTTACACCCCGGAGTTGGTGGCCCAGCTCCAGCAGATTGCCACCCTGCGCAGGGCGCTGTTTACCATGGACGAAATCAAATCCATGCAGCAAAATCCCGACACCATCCCCGGTATCTTTGAGGATTACCGGCAATGGCTGGCGGCCCAGGAGACGCAGTTCCGGGCCCTTCGTCAGGCGGCGGGGCTGGTGAACGCCCAGTCGCTTCATTCCGTGGATTCACTGCTGTCCGGCATGGAGCAGGCCGCCTCCCAAATGCCTCTGCCCGAGATGGACATCAAGCCGGACTTCAAGCACATCGACGCCATGGAGGAGCCGCCCCGCCATGTGGTACAGCAGAAGGATTTGGACGACATGCTGCCCAACGCCCGGGTATTCCGTCAGATGAACCTGATGATGGACGGAGACCGCAGCAATAATATCAACGTCGCCTTTGGTCAGGTCAATGATCTCCGGCACCAAGCCCCCGAGGAATCCGGCCCGGTGCAGGAGAAGCATAGTATTCCCCGCTGGCAGAAAATCCTCGGCAGCATTTTGAGCGCCTTCATGGCACTGATGGCAGTTTGGGGGATTTATCAGGCGCTGGCAGACCAGTGGTTTGACGCAGGCATCTGGGGACTGTTTCTGCTGTTCCTATTGCTTCGCCTGCTGCTTGCCGCCATTCCTCTGTGGAAATCCCACCGGCAGTGGCTGAAAACTGCCCAGCAGAAGGATGCAGAAACCGGCGGCAGTCAATATGCCGCTGCCCAGGCCGCAGATCAAAAGCGCCGCAACCGGCTCATTGGTCTGGGTGTTGGCGGCGGGGTGCTGGTGATTGTGCTGATTGTGGTGCTGTGCCGGGTGCTCTATACTCAGGCGCACCCTCAGGCGGACGATACCGTTGGGCTGCTCACCTCCGCAGAGCTGAGTCCGCAGGTTCTCAGCGACCTGTCCGCTGTGCTGTCTCCCATGGTGGAGGATCGGGACGGCAATGGGACTGCCCTTTGTCAGGTGGAGCAGCGGGTACTCTATTGGGCCTTGCCGGACGACCCGCTCTATCTGACCGCAGAGGATGCGGCGGACTGCGCCGCCAGCGGCACTTATTGTCTGCTGCTGTTTTTGGACTATGACCACCCCAATTATGAAAATGACCCGCAGTACCGGAATGCTGTCAACGTGCTGAGCCGTCCGGCATCCTGTGCGCCCCTGCCGGAGGATATTCCCTCGGAGGACGGCTATTTTGTCGATCTCAGTCAGGTGTCCGCGCTGCACTGTGAGTCTCTGGGCGATTTGGGGCTGTACGCCTGCATTCCCATTGGCGCCACTCCCGAAGACTACGCTGCCGCCGTTTCCATCCTGCGGCAGCTGCTGCAAAATGCTGCCTGACCGGTCAATTTTTGATTTTTCCGGAATTATCCTTAAAAATCCGTTGACATTCCCCTTAGGGCATCTTATATAATGAGGCCAGAAAGGGGGCGTGATGGTCATGAAGATCAAGGCGGTCAGTGAGAAAACCGGGCTGACCAAGAAGACCATCCGGTTCTATGAGGAAGAAGGATTGATTCAGCCGGAGAAAACCTATTACAACGGGCGCGCCTATTGGGACTAACCCTGCACCACGCAGAATACCGGAAGGGAGGATTTCATATGAAGATCAAAGAAGTCAGTGAGAAAACCGGTCTGACCAAAAAGACCATTCGATATTATGAAGCAGAAGGGTTGCTGAATCCCGAAAAGCAGTGGCAGAACGGGCGGGAATACCGGAACTACTCCGAACAGGACATTTTCCAGCTGGAGAAAATCGCCGCACTGCGCCGGGCAAGGTTTTCCGTGGAAGAAATTCGGCATATTGAATCCGTGCCGGAGGATATCCCCGCAGTATTCCAGTCCTACCGTCAGCGGCTCCAGCAGGAGCAGCGGGATCTCAGCTCCATTCTCGCCATTGTCAACAACATCTCCAGCGATACGCTGACCACCGAGGATCAGCTCATCGCCCAGATGCGCCCGGCTACCGTGGGGCTTCCCCTTCCTGCCGTGGATCTCGATCCCCATTTCCGCTACTTAGACGAAATGGAGGAGCTGGAGCAGCTGGTTTCCCGGCGGATCACGCCGCAGGAGCAAAAACAGAAGAACATTGCCGCCCGGAGCGCCGTGATGTTTGCAGCCTTTAATCAGTCGGATTCTCCAACCTCCAACAACGCCTCCCCCGGCGGTTACGGCAGCGGCTTTGATATTTCCAATGCCCAAAAGGTTGCCACCTATAATCTGCTGCTCAACACCAAGGATCAGGATCGGGAGTAAACGTAAATCAGGATACAGCAAGCGCCCCGAACGGTCAAAGTACCGTCCGGGGCGCAGTGCTTGTTTTGAAGATTGCTCAGCAGTAGAAATCCTTGATCTTCTTCGCGCGGCTGGGGTGACGCAGCTTGCGAATGGCCTTGTTCTCGATCTGACGAATACGCTCACGGGTAACGCCGAAAATCTGCCCCACCTCTTCCAGAGTATGGGTTCTTCCGTCGTACATGCCAAAGCGCATCCGCAGCACATCGGCCTCTCGATCTGTCAGAGTATCCAGAATCTCATTGAGCGCCTCCGCCAAAAGGGTGTTGGAGGTAGCGTCCGCAGGGCCGGGGGTATTGTCATCCTCCACAAAGGAGCCGATGGTGGTATCCTCCTCGTCGCCCACGGGGGTATCCAGGCTCAGAGTATCCGCAGAGGTACGGGTGGCCTCAATGACCTTTTCCAGCGGCAGCTTCAGATCGTTGGCGATCTCCTCCATAGTGGGCTCCCGCCCCAGCTCCTGTACCAGCTTCCGATTGCAGCGGGTCACCTTATTGATAACCTCCACCATATGTACCGGCACACGGATGGTTCTGGCCTGATCCGCAATGGCGCGGGTAATGGCCTGCCGGATCCACCATGTGGCATAAGTGGAAAACTTATTGCCCTTGGTGTAGTCAAACTTGTCCACTGCACGAATCAGGCCGGTGTTTCCCTCCTGAATCAGGTCCAGAATATGGAGGCCTCGTCCGGAATACTTCTTTGCAATGGACACCACCAGACGAAGGTTTGCCTCGGTGAGCTTGTCCTTAGCGTATTTGTCCCCCTGCGCCACTCTTGCTGCCAGCTCCTGTTCTTCCTCCGCAGTAAGCAGCCGAATCTGACCGATTTCCTTCAGGTACATCCGAACGGGATCGTCCAGATTGTATTCCGCCGCCAGTTCTACCGGGTCAACCAGTTCTTCCTCTTCCTCGACTGCAACACCCTCCGGTGCGTCCAGCTCCAGCTCGGCTCCGATAATCTGAATGCCCATGCTCTCGATGGTATCATAGATATGCTCAATCTGCTCAGCATTGATATCCAGCTTTTCCAGCACACTCAGGATTTCAGAAGACTGGAGCACGCCGGCCTTCTGCCCTCTGGCCAGCAGCGCCAGCACCGGCGCCTTAGCCTCTTCACTCAGTTTTTCTGTGGTATGATTTGTGCTTGCCATATTGCACTTCCTTCGTATAAAGTGAAGTCCTGCTTACTCAGCCAAAAAGAAATCGCCGTTTATGGCGCACTACGCTGATTTTAAGTTAGGCAACTGTTAGCATACCATAGTGTCAAGGAATATGCAAGCTTTTTTTCAGCTTTCCTGTGTTTTTTACAGAAAATTCTGCCGCCGATGCGTCCGGCGGCAGAATTCCTCTGTCATTGTCTTTTTTCGCAGTAATTCGGCATGACGGGATTATGCGTCCAGCGCCGTCAGCGCCGCCTGACCGCGGTCATAAGCCCCCTGATAGATTTCCGTCATCTGCTGGAGTCCCATGTCCATACAGGTGTCCAGAAAGCTCTGGTAGTTGCTCATCGGCTCATCACCCAGAATAAACTTCAAAATCATGCCCTTGGCATAGGTGTCAAGATCGGTGGCAATGCTGTTGTAGCGATCCTGCTCGGCATTGTCCAGACTCACGTAAGCGGGCAGATTGTTTGCGCCGTCGGTAAGGCTCGCCAGCGTGTCCACTGCCTCCAGCTGATCGTCGTTATAGGAATAGAAGCCCTTCTCCATGTCATAAACGCCGGGGAAATACACGGAGCCAACGCCGGTAGCATAGAGGTAGGAAGCAAACATGAAGTTCAGGCCATCGGGGTTATTCACCACCAGATCCGTCCACTGGGGCTGACCGTTTTCGTCATACTCAAAGGAGACGCCCTCCTCGCCCCAGTTGTAAACAAGCTGCCCTTCCTCAGAATACAGCCAGTTCACCAGCTTGAGCAGCGGAATGGGATCGGCGCAGGCGGTGGAAACCGCCCAAGTGTCAGAGTTTTTAATCAGCTTGGACTCAAAGCCAACATGGATTTCATCCACGCCATCGGCCTTGGGATAGGCGGTAGCCTGCAATTCCATGGCTGTGTTCTCCGGGTTCATGTCGAAGATATTGCTCATGCCCTCGGCAGAGCCGTCTACAAAGGAGCAGAGGTCGTTTGCCATGTCGGTACGAACGGTGGTAATATCGGTGTCATTATAGAAGTCGTCGTTGAACAGCCCCTTCTGATACCAGTCGTTCATCTTCGTCAGATAACTCTTGAACGCATCCGTGGTAAAGGAATGCACAACCTTTCCGTCTACGACATTGAATGCGCCGGGAGTAATATTAAATGCAGAGCCCCAGTCGGTATCCAGTCCTTCATACTGGAGGTACGCATATGCGCCGTAGTTGTCCTTGCAGTAGGTCAGGTACTGCTCATACTGATCCAACGTATTCAGATTCTCAACGCCGGAAGCCTTCAGCCAGTCCTTCCGGACGATCATACCCTGATTCTCAGTACCGGCCTTTTTGAGAAGCTGCGCAATGCAGCCCATGTAGCCGGACTGGGTGCGCATGGTCATGTACGCATTGTCGTCAGAGGTCAAAAGCGTCCAGTAGTTGGGCGCGTACTCCTTGAGGTCATCATAGAGGTCGATGATAATTCCGTCCTCAATGGCCTTTTCATGGCCTGCACTGCCTGCGGCCGCGCCGCTGGAGCTGCCATAATAGTTCATAACACCGATGATATCGGTGTAGTCGCCGCCGGCAATCATCAGATTGAAGGACTCCTGCTCCACAAAGCCGCCGGCCACTGCGTTAAAGTCGATGTATACATTGGTCATTTCGTTGATCATCTTTACCATGGCGACCTGCTCGGAGAAATCCTCCAGATTCATCATGGTGCTGACATAAGGTGCAACCGGCATCCAGCAGGAATAATGCACCGCATCCGTTTCAATGGGCAGCTCTACCACCTGCAGTCCCTCCGGCTCTGCGGGTTCCGCTACGGATTCCTCCGGGGCAGATGCCTCAGTGGCTGCGCTGGGCGCTTCCGAAGGCTGCTCCGGCGCCTTTGCGCTCTCTTCGGTTTTGGTGCTGCTGTCTGCTGGTGCGGCACTGGATGCTGCTCCGCCGCCGCAGCCTGCCAGCCCCAGACATAGCGCCAGAGCCAGCAGCATTGCAAGAAACTGTTTCTTCTTCATTTTGTATCCTCCGTTTCTCTTTTAGGCTTGGGCAACCCGGTTTGCACCCTCAGACGTATGCCCAAACACATGGTAATCGGGTGGGATTCGGTCAATATCCCATATCCATCCTATCACAGCTGTACTGCCTTGAAAACTGACAGAAATCAGGTTATAGCCTATGAATTTTTGACCTTATTCACAGAAAAACTTGATTCCTGTGTATTATATTTGATACTATATAGACAAGGAATATCGGGAAAGCTCCGATTCCAGCGGTGCGAACGTCCGCCGGTGGATTCAGCGCTTTCTCAGGAGAGGTGATATTTTTTGAACCAAACGCATCCTCAGGATATTTATCTGCTGGATCATCTGGTATCCCACCTGACCAGTCCTCTGTTTATTACCGATGAAACGGAGCTCAGAAAGCTCTGCACCGAGGCAGGTTTTTATCCCCGCTCCCAGCAATACTACGTTTTGACCGTTCGCATTGAACGCTGGAGCACTGTTTTTTCCACCTCCGGGTGGCAGGAAACCATTCGGCACCACTTTTTTGTACTTTCCAATATGCTCACAGAACTGCTCAATGAGAAGAATATCGCAGTAGTTGCGGAAAAAGACTACCAGATGGTATGCATCATCAACCTGAAGCAAAGCTGGACAGAGTTCAGCCAGACCATTCCCCCTGTACTGCTGCATGTCATAGAGGTGCTGGATACCGAATTCGATATCAGCGTCACCATGGCGCTCAGTGATCTGGCCACCGGGCTGTGTCAGCTTCCGCAGGCGTTTCTCCATACTCAGGATGCCCTGTGGTACAATGATTTTTTCGGTATGGATCAGCAGCTCCTGCTCTATGACCGGCTGAGCAGCACAACCCCGCCCATGATCCGCTCCGAGCTGATGGATCTGGATAAAAAGCTGATCTCCAAGCTTCAGCTTGCGGATGTTGCCGGGATCAAATACGTGCTGCATGAAATGATCGACCGGGAGTTCATTCAGAATACCCCAACGGTAAAAATTCTCCGTGTCCGACTGGGGGGCATATGCTGCCGGATCCTCGACGTACTGGATGACCTGCGGGGAAAAATCGGTGCAAGACTGTATTATGCGCTGGATCCCGCCCCCAAAATTGCCGAGGCGCAGACCCTTGCCGACCTGACCGTCGCACTGGACGAGATCTTTGACGCCATCTGTCGGGCGCAGAACGCCGAGCCGCAGGAGCCAAAGCCCCAGTGGGTGGATAAAATGTCGGTTTATATTGACGACCATTATACCGACGAAACTCTAGGTCTGACAGAGGTTTCCTCCGTGTTCGGCATCACGCCCTCCTATGCCACCCGCGTATTCAAGCAGTATACCGGGCGGGGCATCTATGAAACAATTCAGCATGTGCGGCTCACCGCCGCCAAATCCATGCTCCATACGGATCGCACCATGAAGGAGATCGCTCAGGCCGTGGGCTATACCAGCTTTCTCTCCATGAACCGGGCGTTTAAAAAATACGAGGGCGCTACTCCCTCGCAGTTTAAGGGGCATTGACCAATGCCCTTTGAAACTGCGCAAAAATTGACAGATTGTTCACACACATTCTCTCATTACGTTGTATAATGTTGAAAATGATATTGTGCGCTGTGCCGGATTTCCCGCACAGCAATTCGGAAAGGAGCCCGAACCATGAAAAAGAAACATCTTGTCGGCGGCCTTGCCCTTCTGGGCGCAGGCGCAGCCGCGGCTGCCGCAGTGGTTGCCGCCAAGAAGCTGGCGCAGAATACCGCTGAGCCGGAGGATTCCATTCTGCTGGATCTGGACGGCGATGGCGTTGCTGACGTAGTACTGGAGGATCTGGACGGTGACGGAAAGATCGACACTGTAACCGCAGGCATTCAGCCCACCGAGGAAGCCGAGACGCCTGCGGAGGAGCCGAAACCAGAGGAGGCCGAAGCTCCCGCAGAGGAAGCCGTTACCACGGAAAACCCCGATCTCATCACCACCGTTCCCGCCGTGGAGGAGTCTGCTCCCGCTGAGGAGGAGGCGCCCGCAGAAACACCCGCACAGGAGCCGGAGGCAGAGGAACCCGCCGCGGAATAATCCCATATCGACACAAAATGCACAGCAAAGCCCCGCCGGTTGGCGGGGCTTTGTATGTTTCATTCATTTGTATGCTTCATTTAAATGTTCTTTCCAGCCTTGCCGCAGAACCAGTGGAGCCAGGACATCAGGATCACAGGCACCACGCAGACGCCTGCGCACAGGATGAAGATGGGAGTAAAGCTGCTGCCAGCGGCAGAAGCGGAAATCTTCCCAAACAGCACGGAGGAAATCGCAATGGAGATCATCACCAGACCGTAGTTGGTACCGGAGTTCTTCGCACCGAACAGCTCGGTAGAAATCACCGGGTTGATGCCGGAGGTACCGCCGTAAGCAAAGGCCACAAGGAAAATCGCCGCCAGATAAGTAGCCGCCGTATTTGCAAAGATCAGTCCAACGCAGGCCAGCGCAGAAATCACGCAGCAGCCAACGATTGAACGGGTGCGTCCCAGCTTATCGGAAACCATGGGAGCCAGAATACGGCCTGCCGCATTGGCTGCACCGGTCACCATAACGGCAATGACACCGATGTGGGAGGACATGCCGCGATCCATGGCGATATCCTTAATGAACGGGATAATCACCAGATATGCGCCGGAAGACAGGATCATGGACACCACCTGGCAGTAGTAGATGGGCGTCCGCAGCACCTCGCTGGGGGTAAACTGCTTGAACTCATCGGGTCGAAGAACCTTGCTGGCCTTCTCCATGTAATAGGAGGGATCCGGCTGCACCACAAAGAAGGAGCAGATTACGGTGATCACGCCGAATACAATGGCGAGAATTCGGAAGGTTTCGGTAAGACCCATATTCTCCAGCATCTTATTGACCACCGGAGACAGCACCATAACCGACGCACCAAAGAAGAACACGGTGATGCCGGTAATCAGGCCGTTCTTATCTGCGAACCACTTCTGGAGGGCATAGAGCACCGTGCAGTAGGCAAAGCCGCAGCCCAGACCGGAGCAGACCGAATAGGTCAGATACAGCATCCAGGGACTGCCGTTGCCGATGCAGGACGTCAGATAAATACCAAACGAGAACATCAGGCAGCCCACCAGCGTAATGGCGCGGGGGTCGAACTTCATCTGCACCAGTCCGCCGAGAATATTGCCCACGACGAAGCATGCGATCATCAGCGCCGAGGTCATTGCCACGTCTCCGGCAGACCATCCGTGGTGTTTCACCACATAGGGCTGAAAGATGGACCACATATACAAAATGCCCACGCAGAGCATAATGAGCAGTCCGCCAACCAGTGTTCCATTCCGTTTTGCGTTTACACTCATTTTAACATCTCCTCATATCCGTAAAAGAAACGCCGGACTGGGGCGCTTCCTTTGATCTACGCTCCTATGATACGGAAATTTGGTTACAATGTAAAACGCAGTTTCGATGTACCGTTACATTCAATTGGTTGTTACTGATTCGTCGTTACGTCATGTGAATGTAGCGTTTTTCATGATTTTTGTCAGATTTTATATACGAATTGTACAAAATCGCCGCTGCCCTCTTGTGACAACGGCGATTTTCCGAATTAAAATTTGTGCATTTTACCGAATGCGAATGGCTGCGTGGAAGGCCTCCTGATTGGCATCCGCCAGCACACGTCCGGTGGAAACGCAGTCGCCTACCACATACACGCCCTCGGCATAGGTGGAGAGCAGCTGCTGCGCCAGCCGGTTATCCGGCTTGACTCCCAGTGCCAGCACATAGGTATCCCCCGCGAACTGCCGCTTTTCGCCGGATGCGTCCACGGTTTCTACCCCATTCTCCCCAAAGGCGGTAATTCTCTGACCGCCCACCAAACTCACGCCGTACTTCTCCAGCTGGTGATTCAGCTCAATGTGGTTGAACACCGGCATGCCGTCGGCGAACTTCTCCAGAGGGATCTGGTCAATGACCGTGACCTGTTTTCCCTCCATGCCCAGCATCACCGCGCACTCCAAGCCCACGATGCCGCCGCCGCAGACCACTACCTGCTCGCCCACCGGTACCCGGTGGTTCTCCACATCGGATACGGTTTTCACCTTCTCCAGTGTGATCCCCGGAATATTAGGATGTACGTAGGTCGATCCGGAGGCCACAATGACCGCATCGGGATTCACCCGCTCCACCAGCTCCGGGGTGACCTCCGTATTCAAATGGATCTCCGCACCGCACTGCATGGTCTGACGGATATCCCACTGGAGATAGAGCCGCATGTACTCCTTAAAGGAGGCCACGGTGGCGTCATTCAGCAGTCCGCCCAGCCGATCCGACTTTTCGTACAGCGACACCCGATGTCCCATTTCCCGCAGGGTCTGCGCCGCCATCATGCCGCCGGGACCGCCGCCGATGACCATCACATGCTTCTCCTCGCCGGGTGCAACCAGCTTGCTAAGGTCAATGTCCTTACCCAGCATGGGATTGATGGCGCAGCGCATGGAGGTGCCGAAATTGTTGGCATTGCCGCACCAGTCGCAGCGGGTGCAGGGGCGCACGTCCTCTGCCTGTCCGCGGATGGACTTGTGGATCAGGTTTTCATCCGCCATATAGGCCTTTGCCATTACCACGATATCCGCCTTGCCGGAGCCGATGATTTCCTCGGCCTCCTGAAGGGATGTAATATTGCCCACTACCGCCACCGGCACGTGCAGCCGCTTCTTGGCCTCCGCCGCAAAGGCGACGTTCAGCTGCCGCCCCTTAAAATAGGTAGGAATGGTGTAGGTGGAGCCGTAGTTGAAGAAGATGTTGCCGCGGGATACGTGAATAATGTCCACATACTCCTGCGCCCGCTCCATAAACTGGAGCGATTCCTCCAGCTGGAGGCCGTCGGGGGTGTCCTCCTGCGCAGAGCAGCGACATTCAATGACCATACCGGGAACCGCTTCCCGCACCGCCTTCAAAACAGACAGCGGGAACCGCATGCGGTTCTCCAGGCTGCCGCCGTAATCGTCCGTCCGATGGTTGGAGGCCGGAGACAGGAATTGCGCCAGCAGATTGTTGTGGGCGCAGTGGATCATGATGATTTTCAGTCCCGCCTTCCGGCAGCGCACAGCGCAGTCCACAAACTGCTGCCGCACATACGCCATGTCCTCCTCGTTCATGGGCTTGATATAGCCCAGCGGCCCGCCGTTCAGCGGCACATCAGAGGGCGCCAGTGCCGGATTGCCGGGGGTGGAATTGCTGCCACGGCCGGCATGCGCCAGCTCCACGCTCATTTCCGCGCCGTTTTCCCGTGCGGTGCGTGCCATCATTTCAAGGCCGTGAATGCACCGATCCTGTGTAACATTCAGCTCACAGACCCAGGCGGAGGAATCCGTATGCACCACCGGGGTATTGCCAATGGTCAGATAGCCAACGCCGGTTTTGGCCTGCCATGCCACATAGTCCAGCATCTCCTGGGTGACCTCCCCCTCCGGGGAGCATTTCAGCACCACGGTGGGCGCATATTCCAGCCGGTTTTTCAGGGTCACACCCCGTACCGTCAAGGGCTGAAATACATGGGGATAGCGATCATTGCGAATCATTTGTATGCCTCCTTATGCCATATGCATGCCGCCGTCCACCGAAAGTGCCTGTCCGGTGGTGTGTCCGGCATAGTCCGAGCAGAGCCATACCACCGCATGGGCAACATCCTCGGCGGTTCCCAGCTTGCCCATGGGGATCACGTGCGCCTTGAGGTTCTCCTCCTCATTGGGATCTGCCGCCATGGTATTCGCCATCAGCTGCGTCCCTGTGGTGGGGCCGGGGCATACCACATTCACGCGAATGCCGTTCTTCGCGTTCTCCATGGCAGCCGTCCGGGTCAGAGCGATTACGCCCGCCTTGCTGGGGCCGTATGCGCCAAAGCCCGGCGCCATTTTCAGCCCGCCGATGGAGGCCGTATTGACAATTGCGCCCTTCCCCTGCTGCTGCATCTGGATCAGCTCATATTTCAGGCAGAAGAACAGTCCCCGCAGATTGGTATCCATCACCTGATCCCAGTGCTCAGTACTCAACTGGGTCAGCGGGCCATAGGGGATCCGCACGCCGTCCGGGCCGACCCCGGCGTTATTGAAGGCGCAGTCCAGCCGTCCGTACCGCCGGACGATCTCCTCCACGCAGTTTTTCACGCTCTCCTCGCTGGAGATATCGCAGGGCAGGAAAATCGCGTCTCCGCCCGCATCCCGAATTTCCTTCGCAACCGCCTCACCCTTTTCCACGCTGTGACCGGTGGTAACGATCACCCTTGCGCCCAGCGCGCCGAACTCCTTGGCGGCAGCCTTCCCCATCCCGGTGGCTCCACCGGTGATCATAACAACTTTTCCCTGAATATCCTTTGGCATAGCAAGCGCCCCTTTTCTACAGAATAAAACCGGAACACCATTGGTTCCGGTTTTATTATACGGACTTTTCTCCGAAAAGGAAAATACATTTTTCGCAAATAGTTATATCGTTTCGGTTATAGCTTTCATAGGCCTGATTTCCT
>CAJKSU010000040.1 GCA_905202605.1 uncultured Eubacteriales bacterium | reverse complement strand
CGCTCATCACGCCGCAGACCACCAGCACGCTCATCCGGCTGACCCTTCCGGAAATCGCAAGGATCATCCCCATGGATAGCCCCGCGCCCACAAAGGCAGAGAGGATCATTGCCCCGGAGGAAAGATTTTCCCCCATATTCAGGCTCAGGATCATGGTGATTGCCACGGTCAGCTTCGCCCCGGAGGAAATGCCCAGCACAAACGGCCCCGCAATGGGATTGGAAAAGAACGTTTGCAGCAGGAAGCCCGCCACCGCCAGCGCACCGCCCAGCACCGCCGCCGCGATCATCCGGGGCATCCGGATCGTCCAGATGATCTGTCCGGCGGTGGAATCGTGCTGCCGCCCCCGGAGAATCCCGATCAGCTCCCCCAGCGGCACTTCCACGCTGCCAATCCGCAGATTCAACAGCAGGAATACCAGCAGCAGTACCCCAAGGATCCCAAATGCCGCCAGACAGCGGCGCTTTTCATGTTGCAGCATAGCCCTTCCTTTCTATTGGAGCCGATACAAAAACGTCAGCGGCTGCTCCGTGTCTCCGGAGATCACCGCATGGAGGTCTGAGATCATCTCCGCCGTTCCGCTGACCTGCTGGAACATATTCTGCCCGGTGCAGAAGACATTTCCCGTCGAAATCGCCCGGCAATTCTTCATCAGCGGGTTTTTTTCAAGCAGCGCATCCAGAGAGGGAAGCGCCCCCTCTACGGTGCTGTTGTAGATCAGAATATCCGCGTCCTTTGCCGTAGCATAAAACTGTTCCGGATCCATGTTGACTGTGGAGCGGTTTCCCTGTTCTCCCAGCTCGTCCGCAGAAAAGGCGTAGCTTCCCCCTGCCAGCTCGATCATCTGGGATATGTAATCATTGGGCGTCCGCACATTGGCATAGCCGGAGGCGGTGAAATAGAAAAACGCCACAGTAGGGCGCCCTGTCTCATTGCCCGCCGCCATCTGCTCCACAGCCTGTACCTGCTGAACGCTATTCCGGAAGAACTGCTCCGCTTCGTCCAGATGCCCGGTGAGCAGGCCGTAGAGCTTGATCCATTCGACCCGTCCCAGCGGGCCTTCCTCATAGCTGGAGCGCTCCACCAATACCGGAACGCCCAGCTGCTCCAGCTTTTCCTTTACCTCCGGGCTGTGGGAAATCATGGTGTTCTCCACCGCAAGGCCGCAGCCTTCGTCCAGCACCACCTCATAGTCCGGCGCATTGTACTTCCCCACAAAGAGGATATCGTCGGCAGCGACCTTGTCTCGAATCTCTGGGATTGCCCAGTTTTCCGCGCTGGTGCTGGTCATGTCCACCTGCTCGATGGCCCCTGCCTGCAAAAACAGATCCATGGCCGAGGAGGAGGCCACATAGAGATTCTCCAGCGGCTCCTGCAGCACCGTCACACGGTCATCCAGCCCCTCCGGCGCTGTTTTTCCCTCCGGTACCAACAGATACTGATCTTCCTCAATGGTAATCAGATCATAGCCGCCCTCATAATAGTCCACCTGAAAGCCCTGCGCATATTCCAGCTCCATGCTGCCGGTCTTGTTCAGACCGTTCCAGCCGCTGTCCTCTGTCTTCCCGCAGGCGCACAGGCACAGCGGGAGCAGTGCCGCCGCAATCAGCTTTGCCCTTCTCATGAAGCGGAGGTGATGGACGAAGAATCAAAGGTCAGCGTATAGTCAATGAGATAGGGCTGGCTCATTGCTGTGGTATCCGCCTGCACCGCCACCGGGGCATCAAAGGTAAGAACCGGGATCTCAAAGGTGGAATTCCCCTCGGTATTTACCGGGTCATACTGAACGCCGTCCACCAGCATATAGTCATAGTTGGAGCTGCTCCACAGAATGGTTGCGGTAAACTCCCCGCCGCTGACCGTCAGCTTTGCGGGAGATTCCACGCTGGCGCGTCCGGAGCCGCCGGAAATGGTCACATCTACGGTATACTCGCCGTCATCCAGCGCCAGATTCGACGCGCTGGTTCCCCGTGCCTCCAGAAAAGCCTCCTGAGGCAGAGAATCCGCCCGGAACAGCAGGGTTCTGTCGTACCATTTTTCTTTCTTTTTGCTGAACGCGGCACAGGAAACGCCGGTATCCAGCGCCTCCACCGGCAGGGTAAAGCTGCCCATACCGTCCCCCGCATCCTCTCTGGGAATATAGTACGCCTCATCCGCCTTGGCGGCCTCCTGCGCGGTTCCCGCATAGAGGTAGAGATAGGACTGGCTGGTCATATACAGTACCGCCTGCATGGTTCCATTCTCCACCTTCAGCTCACAGCGATCTACCTTGAACATGGAGGAAGACGACTTCATCTCCACCTCATAGGTGCCGTCCTTCAGCTCCGAAGGATAAACAGGGGCCATGCCCTCCTCCACCACGTCCTCTACCGTGGTCATCTCTCCGGTGCTTGCCACCTGATCCGCTTTCGGCGCAGCCGATTCTGCGGCGCTGCCCTCTGTCTCCGATGCTTCCTGTACTTCCGGTGTTTCTGTTATTTCCGGCGCTGCCGACAAGCTGGATGCCGCCGAACCCGCTTCGCTGCTGCAGGCGCTCAGCAACCCCAGCAGCATTCCCGCTGCCAGCAGCAGCGCGATGTTCCGATTTTTCATAGTATCTCTCCTGTTATGCCGAATGGCCCGAACCCCGCTATGGAATCCGGGCCAAATTGATTACTGCTTCAGTGCGTCGATGGCTGCCTGTGCATGCTGCACATAGATCTTCTGGATTGCCTCCAGCTCACCCAGACCTCGCACCACAGGTACGACCTCGTAGCCTGCCGCCTCAAAGGTGGACTTCCAGGAATCCGCATCATCACCAGCCATATCGTTGTTGGCATGGTCACCCGCTACCACCATCAGCGGCTCCAATACCACGCGCTCATAGTCGCCCTCCTGCACCAGCTTCAGCACATCGTCCAGAGAGGGAGTTGCCTCCACGGTTCCAACGAAGTAGTTGGTGCAGCCCATGTCGGTCAGAACGCTCTGCATCTTGGCATAAATCTGATTGGACTCTGCCTCGGTACCGTGTCCCATGAAGCAGATGGCGGTCTTGCCGTCGTCATACTCCTTGGTTGCATCCACAATGGCCTGAGCAACCGCCTGAAAATCCTCATCGGAGGTCAGCAGCGGCTCGCCGATGGACACCTGCTCAAAGGCATCGGAATACTGTGCAATCTCATCCACCAGATCGTTGTATTCCAGCCCGTTCATCAGATGAGTGGGCTGTACCACCAGCGTCTTTACGCCGTTTGCCACCGCGCGATCCAGCGCTTCCGTCACATTGTCGATGGAAACGTTATCACGGTGCTTCACATGGTCAATGATGATCTGGCTGGTAAAGCCGCGGCGAACGCTGTAGTCCGGGCAGGCATCGGCAATGGCACCCTCGATGGCGCCAATGGTCAGTCTGCGGCTGTCATTATAGCTGGTGCCGAAGCTGACCACCAGCAGCTCCTGCTCCCCAATCTCGTCCTGATTGCGCGTATCGTCCAAGCTGGCGTCCCCCGTTTCATAGTTTTCTTCTTCCTCCTCGGCGGATGCTTCTTCTTTTACGGACTCCTCTGCGGACGCCTCCGGCGCCTGAGCGGGCGTCTCCTCCGCAGCGGGTGCGGTGGTTTCTGCGGTGCCGACAGACTCCTGCGCCGGTGCGGCAGAGCTGGCAGCTTCGCTATTGCCGCAGCCCGCCAGCAGTCCTGTCAGCATGGTCAGCGACAGGAGCATTGCAATTGTTTTCTTCATGTGTATGCTTCCTTTCTGTATTTAGCAGTTCCCTGTCAGGAACCGCCTTTATGTGCGGAATTGAAAACCGACCGCATTTCTGCGATCGGTAATTTCTGAAAAAGCGCGCACAAACCCCTTGGTGCTGATGGTACAAAAGGAAGCCTGCACACATTCGTCAGAAAACAGATCCGTGGACCGCAGATCTTGAGATTCTACGTGCAGGCAGGTCTCCTGACTTCCTTCCTCGCTGCCGCACCCTTCCCAGTTTCCCAGTGTATTTGTGCGGCGCTCCGGTACACAGTGACGGCATCGCTCCGGATTCTCACCGGATTCCCTTTTCACCCATTCCAGCGGAGCGAACGCTCCGTAATGGACACCTTACACGCTACAAATGTATGTTCTCGTATTCAATTCCTGCTGAAATTATAGCATTCAGGGAAAACGATGTCAATTGCTGTCGGCCTTCCAGCTTACGTCTTTCTCCCTGCGCAGCCTCCCCCCATACGCCGCAGGTTCTTTAAGCGGAAGCCCTCCGAACATCATTTCTGCTGGGAGCCTGCACTGCATGACAATTAACGAAACCACAAACCGGCTCCCCGATTCTCTCTGGAACCATACTGCGTTGCAAAGCGCCATGCAGGCCATACGCAAAGAGGCAAAAGTATATAATTCGTTAATTTTTTCACAAAATTCTTGCAGGAATTACCGCAAGTGCCTATAATGGTCTTATTCCATGCCTCAGCGGCATAAGAACACAGATAGCGCCTTTTTTTGCGCTATGGAGGCTGATAACATGCTGGATCAATCCTATTACACGCAAGTAGATACCATTCTCAAGAATTACCCCACCGGAGAACGCTCTTTAATCCCTGTCATTCAGGACATTCAGGAGCAGTACGGCTACCTTCCCCCGGAACTTCTCACCTATGTCGCCCAAAAGATTGGCATTTCCGAAGCAAAGGCATATAGCGTAGCCAGCTTTTATGTCAACTTCTCCTTTGAGGCAAAGGGAAAATACGTCATCAAGGTCTGTGACGGCACGGCCTGTCATGTGCGCAGCTCCGTTCCGATTCTGGAGGCGCTGTATCAGGATCTTGGGCTAAGCGCCCAGAAACACACCACCGATGATATGCTGTTCACCGTAGAAACCGTGTCCTGTTTGGGCGCCTGCGGACTTGCCCCGGCGCTAACCATCAATGAGCAGGTCTACCCCCAGATGTCGCCGGATAAGATTCGTGCCGCAATCAAAGAAATAAGGGAGAAGGAAGCATGAAACTACAGTCAAGAGACGATCTCCGTCATCTCCGTCAGGAATGCGAAATGCGCCTGCGCAGTCAGAAATGTAAGATTCTCGTCTGCGGCGGTACAGGCTGTCTTGCAGGCGGCGCAGATAAGATCTACGCAAAAATGCTGGAGCTGACCCAGCAGATGGACAATGCGCAGGTGGAATTCGGTGCAGAAATCGCCCACACCAGTGTAAAAACCAGCGGCTGCCACGGCTTTTGTGAGATGGGTCCGCTGGTTCGCATTGAGCCGTATCACTATCTTTACCTGAAAGTCAAGCCGGAGGACTGTCAGGAGATTTTTGAAAAGACCATACTTCACGGCGAGCCGGTGGAGCGGCTGATGTACCACTCCGGCGGTCTGGTCTATGAAACGCAGGAGGAGATCCCCTTCTACGCCAAGCAGACCCGGCTGGTGCTGAAAAACTGCGGACATATTGATGCAGAGCATATTGAAGATGCGCTGGCCGCAGGCGCTTATGCCGCGCTGGAAACGGCGATGTTTGAAATGACCCCGGAATCCATCATTGACACCATCTCAGACTCCGGTCTGCGGGGCCGGGGCGGCGCCGGCTTCCCCACCGGACGGAAATGGAGTCAGGTGGCACGTCAAAAGGAAGCCACCCGCTATGTGGTCTGCAACGGCGACGAGGGCGACCCCGGCGCATTTATGGATCGCAGCATTATGGAAGGCGACCCTCACCGGATGATCGAAGGCATGATGATCGCTGCGCTGGCAGTGGGCGCACAGGAGGGCTATATCTATGTCCGGGCAGAGTATCCCCTTGCCATTCACCGGCTGAAAACCGCCATTGCCCAGGCCGAAGAAATGGGGCTGCTGGGCGACCATATTCTCGGCACCAGCTTTTCCTTCCGGCTGCACATCAACCGGGGCGCAGGCGCATTTGTGTGCGGCGAAGGCTCTGCTCTCACCGCCTCCATTGAAGGAAAGCGCGGCATGCCCAGAGTAAAGCCCCCCAGAACTGTAGAAAAGGGGCTGTGGGAAAAACCCACCGTCCTCAACAATGTGGAAACCTATGCCAACGTCCCCATGATCATCTCCCGCGGCGCCCAGTGGTACCGGAGCATCGGCACCCCCAGCAGCCCCGGCACCAAGGCCTTTGCCCTCACCGGCAACGTGGTCAATACCGGCCTCATTGAGGTTCCCATGGGTATCACCCTCCGTGAGGTGATCTTTGACATCGGCGGCGGCATCCGGAACGGCAAGCAGTTTAAGGCTGTACAGATCGGCGGCCCCTCCGGCGGATGTCTTGTGGAAAACCAGCTGGACAGCCCCATGGACTTCGACTCCCTCACCAAGATCGGTGCAATGATTGGCTCCGGCGGTCTGGTGGTCATGGACGAGGATACCTGCATGGTAGAGGTCGCCCGGTTCTTTATGAGCTTTACCCAGCGGGAAAGCTGCGGAAAATGCGTCCCCTGCCGGGAGGGTACCCGCCGAATGCTGGAGATTCTGGAGCGCATTGTAGCAGGAAACGGCAGTCTTTCCGATCTGGATGAACTGGAAGAACTGGAAGACATGATCAGCAACACCGCCCTGTGCGGTCTGGGCAAAAGCGCCGCAAAGCCTGTGGTCAGCACCCTGCGGGCGTTCCGTTCGGAATATGAGGCGCATATTGTGGACAAGACCTGCCCCTCCCATGTCTGCGCCTCCCTGCGCACCTTCCATATTGACGAAGCAAAATGTAAGGGCTGCTCCAAATGCGCCCGCGGATGTCCCGCCTCCGCCATTACCGGCCAGATCAAGCATCCGTTCTCCATTGATACCGGCAAGTGCATCAAATGCAGCGCCTGCCTGAGTGCCTGTCCCTTCGGGGCAGTTTATGCCGAATAAGGAGGGAATTACAATGGGATATATGATGATTGATGATCGGCGGGTCGAGTTTACCGATGAGCCGAACGTACTCTCCGTGATCCGCAGGGCGGGGATCGACATTCCCACGCTATGCTACCACTCCGAGCTTTCCGTTTACGGCGCGTGCCGGCTCTGTACTGTGGAAACCGACGCCGGGAAGACCTTTACCTCCTGCTCCGAGCGCCCCAAGGACGGCATGGTGATCTACACCAACACCCCCCGGCTTATGAAATATCGGAAGCTGATTCTGGAACTGCTGCTGGCGGCTCATGACCGGGACTGTACCACCTGCATCAAGAGCCGGGAATGCCACCTGCAGGATCTGGCGCACCGGCTGGGCGTTACCACGATCCGATTTGAAAACACAAAGAAGAAGCAGCCCGTAGACCTCAGCTCTCCTTCTATCGTCCGCGACCCCAACAAGTGCATTCTCTGCGGAGACTGCGTGAGAATGTGCGCCGATGTTCAGGGTGTCAACGCCATCGACTTTGCCTACCGCGGCACTGACACGCTGGTCACGCCTGCCTTTAACAAGACTATCGGGGAAACGGACTGCGTTGGCTGTGGTCAGTGCCGGGTGGTCTGTCCCACCGGTGCGATCAGCATCAATACCAACATCAATCCGGTGTTCGAGGTGCTGGCGGACCGCAATGCAAAAGTCATCGCCCAGATTGCTCCCGCTGTTCGGGTCGCCGTGGGCGAAGCCTTCGGCCTCTCCAAGGGCGAAAACGTCATGGGCAAGCTGGTCAGCGTGCTCCATCGGCTGGGCTTTGCCGAGGTCTATGATACCGCCTACGGTGCGGATCTGACGGTCATGGAGGAATCCAGAGAGTTTTTGGAGCGCCTGTCCTCCGGCAAAAATCTTCCGCTGTTTACCTCCTGCTGTCCGGCATGGGTTAAATACTGCGAAAGCCGCCATCCGGAGCTGAAGGACAACCTTTCCACCTGCCGTTCTCCCCAGCAGATGTTCGGCGCTGTGATCCGGGAATATTATAAGAATCCGGAGTATAACGAGGGAAAGCGGCTGGTTTCCGTGGCTATTATGCCCTGCACCGCCAAGAAGGAAGAAATTCTCCGTCCGGAATCCACCACCTTTGGGAAGCAGGATGTGGACTATGTGCTCACCACCACGGAGCTGATCACCCTGATCCGCAAGGTAGGGCTGGATTTTGCCAATATCGAAATTGAGGCCGCTGACGTTCCCTTTGGCATCGGCTCCGGCAGCGGCGTGCTGTTCGGCGTGACCGGCGGCGTCACCGAAGCCATTCTCCGCCGTCTCCAGAAGGGACACGCCCGCGGAGATATGATAGCGATTCGGGACAGCGGTGTTCGCGGTGAGGAAGGTATCAAGGAGCTGACCTTCCCCTACCAGAAGCGGGAGCTGAAAGCCGCTGTGGTCAGCGGGCTCAGCAATGCTGAAACACTGATCCAGCGGATCGAAGCCGGTGAGGTACACTATGACTTTGTCGAGGTCATGGCCTGCCGCCGGGGCTGCATTATGGGCGGCGGTCAGCCGGTCACTCAGGACAGCTCCATCCGCAGTGCGCGAATTCAAGGACTTTACGATACTGATATCAATACGCAAATCAAGAAATCCAGTGAAAACCCGCTGGTCACGACCGCTTATGAGCGCGTCATTCGTGGGAAAGAGCATCTCCTGCTCCACCGCAACTTTGACGCTGCGAAAAAATCGGCTAACGCAGATGCCGTGAGCGGCACCGTGTGATCCATCTATCTTAGACAAATACCGCGCTTTGGCAGAATAGATGCCAGAGCGCGGTTTTCTCTAAATGTGGGGGATGAGCGCAGCCCATTGATGCGCCGCGCCCCGGATCATTCATACTTGCTCCAAACCCATGCCAAAGCATTGCTCAAGTCGCTTAGAATACGGGTGTCCTACCCCTCATCCACGAAATACGCCAGCACCTCTTTCCGCGCCCGTGTGAGCATCATCCGAACGCTTGCCGGCTTTACCCCAAACTCTTTGGCAATTTCTTCGTTGGAATACTCCAGTATGTATTTCTCCTCTAACAGCTGCTGTGTCTGCACGGAAAGGCGCGGCCATATGGCATGCAGCCGTTCCACCCGCTCCTGCCGAAAAATCATTTCCTCCGCATCATCCTTAGCATACAGCGTATACCGATAGGTGCAATTCTCGTCATCCAAAGAAATTGTCGGGTCCTTTTTGTGATCCCGACAATAGTTCCGCATGCGATTCCGCACTGTAGTAATGACATAATTGATGTGCTTTGCTTCGTCCATCTCCTTCAGCACATCGATCTTGTTAATGAGTCGAATCAGACTATCCTGCAGCACATCGTCCATAATACCCCGATTACTGCTGATTTTCCGCATTTCAGAATACATCAGGCGTGCATAATCCAGATAGATTCTGGTCATGAAGTCCCGATCACTCTCATCCTCAATTGTGAGGATTACAATTGGAAGCACTTGTTTCACTCCTTATTGGCCGAGCAGACAGCTCTGCCCCTGCCGGCCCCTACCTTAAATACTTTGCCCCATCCATGCTCCATTTTGCTGGTCGCGTGTTCATAGTTTACAGCCTTGCCTGCGGATACGTCAAGCATTTTTGCAAAACTCCTTTGCTATTTTCCTATTGCATCCTTTTCGCTTTCTTTTCCACCCGCATCATCTTCCCGTTATTTCACCTCTGAGCAAATATACCTGCTCCATCTACATTCCCCGAAGCGGCTCCAACTATATTTCAAGCGCAATGCATCGTGCCGCAGACTTCCATCCATTTCTTTTTCCGAATCAGATCATGCGCATTCAAACATTTCCTTTTCTAATATAATTGTCTTGAATCCATATCCATCCATATGCTATAATATAAATATTCTATCCAGAAGGGACTGATAAGCAATGGACGAGTCACCCAATTCACTGAGGATTACAGCAGAATCACCTGCTTATCTTGTCCCGCAAGAGTTTGCAGTGATTCTATTGTGATTTCTCGACACAGAATTTTAAGAATAAGGAGGAAAATTGATTGAATCACAGTGAACTTCATATTGTAGATTTATGCATCATCGGTGCGTATCTGCTGGCGATGGTCTTCATCGGCGTCTTTGTAGTCCGGAAGGTAAAAAACACCGATGATTACTATGTGGCAGGACGTTCCTTCGGCCCGCTGGTACTGATGGCAACGGTCTGCGCAACCATCATCGGCGGCAGCGGACTGATGGGACGAGCCGGCGTTGCCTATTCCAGCGGCTTTAAGGCCGTGCTTACCGCGATCCCCTATCTGCTGGGCATGCTGCTGTTTTCCGGTTACTGCGGGCGGATTTCGGACATCGGAATCAAGCACGGAGTCACCTCTATCCCCGATCTGTTTGAGCGCCGGTTTGGAAAGGCAGCAAAGCTGATTCTTGCAGTGATGGTTGCCTTTACCATGATGGGAACCGTGGCCTCTCAGGTCACCGCCACCGCCACAATCATCAATATGCTGGGCAGCAATTTGGGGCTGAGCTATGAGGCCGGCGCCTGCATCGCCTGTGCAGTGTTTATTATCTATACCGCCACCTCCGGCTTGTTCGGCGTGGTATACACCGACGTGCTCCAGTTCTATATGCTGATCCTGTTTGTGTACATTCTGATCCCCGTCGCTTCGATCATTAAGGTCGGCGGTATTTCCAATTTCACCATGAATCTGGATCCGGAGCTGGTTAGGCCCTACATCGACGGAAACATCGCCGGTGATATCGTCACCTATCTGGTGTTTACGATGGCAGGTGCGGAAATGTGGCAGCGCGCTTTTGCCGCAAAAAGCCGGAAAGCTGCCAAGGAGGGCATGTTCCTTGGCACAGTGGTCTATGGTCTGACCATTGGACTGGTATTCTTCATGGGGGTCATTGCCCATCAAATCGTCGGGGATGATGTACTGTCAAAGTACGGCTCCACCGATGCCGTGGTTCCCAGTCTGGCAATTACCGTATTGCCCATTGGGCTGACCGGATTGGCTTTGGCGGGAATTCTGTCGGTTATTATGTCGACCGCAGACAGCTATCTGCTCGTCTCTGTACAAACCTGTGTTCACGACATTGGCAAGACGCTTCATCCCAGCATGAAAGAAAAAAACGAAATGCGTCTTTCCCGCCTGTTTGCTGTCTTTCTCAGTGTCGGCGCACTGATTATTGCGCTCTATATTAAGAATGCCTATAACATTCTGATGTTCGCATGGAGCTTTTACGCCGCAGCAGCCGGACTGCCTGCATTTGCAGCCCTGTTCTGGAAAAAGGCAACCTCTGCCGGAATCATCTCCGGTATGGCAGCTGGATTTGTGGTGTGCGTGGGCTGGAAGCTCATTGGACAGCCCTTCGGACTGGGCGCTGCGGTTCCCGGTGCCATTGCCTGCCTGCTTGCACTGGTCATTGTCAGCCTGCTGACCTGCCGGAGGCACCCCTCTGTGATGCTGGATCGCTGAGAACGCATAATACAAAGAGCTGCCCTTCGGGGCAGCTCAGCTTATCCGATTATCCGAAAACTCCGGTTTTCAATTCAAGGAAACTGGCATTCTCTACCCAGTGATTCAAAAGTAAACCGGACCCAGAAAAGACTGGCTTGGAACACACTGACAGCCACCGGCGAAGCCGGTGGCTGTGTTTCTGGATATCCGGGATTATCTCGGCTTTGCCTCTACCGTATTAAATTCTGTTTTGAGATTTGCGTCAGCAATCAGATGCCGGGGACACTTCTCTGCGCACTCCGAGCAGCTGACGCACTTGGTATAGTCGATTACCGCCAGATTGTCCACTACGTGGATGGCGTCATGCTGGCAGGTTCTCTCGCAGAGCTTACAGCCGATGCAGCCGATATCGCAGAACTTCCGCAGCGCAGCGCCCTTTTCCTTCGAGGAGCAGGCCACTACAATGTCCTGATCGTAAGGCACCGCCTCAATGATCCCTCTGGGGCAGGCCGCGGCACAGGCCATACAGCCGATGCACTTCTCATGATCTACCTTGGCAACGCCGTCCTCCACGGAGATTGCGCCCTCCGGACAGGCCTTGACGCAGTTGCCAAAGCCCAGACAGCCATAGCTGCAGTAGTTGGGGCCGTTGCCTAAAATCTTTGCCGCAGCAGCACAATCCTGAATGCCCTCATAGACTCCCTTTTTGGAGGCCTGGTGTCCGCGGCACTTGACCAGCGCGACCTGACGAGTCATTTCCACGGACTCCACGCCCATGATCGCAGCGATCTTGTCCACGCTCTCCTTGCCGCCAGCGGCGCAAAGCCCCAGCGGAGCCGAGCCGTCAATGACCGCCTGCGCATAACCGGCGCAGCCGCTGTAGCCGCAGCCGCCGCAGTTGGCGCCGGGCAGCGCTTCGATGATTGGCTCCAGCCGCTCATCCTTTTCCACCGCAAACACCTTGGAGGCCACCGCCAGCAGCAGTCCGAACAAACCGCCCATAATGCCCAATACGGCAATCGCATATATGATATTCATTCCGATTCGCCTCCTTAAAAGACCTTCAGTCCCTGAAAGCCCATAAAGGCCAGGGCAATCAGGCCCGCCGCCATCAGTGCCAGCGGGAAGCCCTCAAAGCACTTGGGGCAGTCGCCGCTGCTGTCCAGCCGCTCCCGCACCGAGGCAAACAGGAAAATTGCGAGGGTGAAGCCCAGTCCTCCGGTGACGCCGTATACCACACTCTCGATGAAGTTGTAGCCGTTCTGGGTATTTTGCAGTGCCACGCCCAGTACCGCGCAGTTGGTGGTAATCAGCGGCAGGTAAATGCCCAGTGCGGAGTACAGCGCAGGCATCGCCTTTTGGAGGAACATTTCAATAAACTGCACCAGTGCCGCAATGACCAGAATGTACGCAACGGTCTGCATATACCCCAGCCCCAGCTTTACCAGCAGCAGGTTCACTGCATAGGTCACCGCAGAGGCAACACCCATAACGAAGGTAACCGCTGCCCCCATGCCCAACGCCGTATCCATTTTCCGGGATACGCCCATAAACGGGCAAATGCCAAGGAACTGTGACAGAATAAAGTTATTGACCAGAATGGCCCCAATTGCAATGGAAAGAAGACTGGTAATACTCATTTCTGATCTGCTCCTTTCTTGCTTTTATTCAGGAAATACTGAACCACGGCGATCAGCACACCCAGCGTCAGGAAGCCTCCCACCGGAAGGATCATCATCATTGCCAGAAACTGCTCCGGAAGGATCCGGATACCGGCGCCATCTACGCCCAGAATGCCGCCGCCAAAGGTACCGCTGCCCAGCAGCTCTCGCACTACACACATGACCACTAGAACGATGGTATAGCCCAGCCCCTGAAACACGCCGTCCAGCGCAGAAGCCGCCACGGAATTCTTGGAAGCAAACGCCTCGGCTCGGCCCAGAATAATGCAGTTGACCACGATCAGCGGGATAAAGATGCCCAGAGATTCACTGAGCGCAGGCAGATAAGCCTGCATCAAAAGATCCACAATGGTAACAAAGCCTGCAATGACTACAACATACGCCGCGATACGGATCTTCGAGGGGATCACCTTTCTGAGCAGAGAAATGACCACGTTGGAGCAGATCAGAATAATCGTGACGCACAGGCCCATGCCAATACCGTTGAACAGCGTGGTGGTAATTGCCATGGTGGAGCACATGCCCAGCAGTTGTACCAGTACCGGGTTCTGAGTCAGAAGTCCGTCTTTGAATTGCTTTTTAATATCCATACTTCATTCCTCCTCAGTCCTGCATTTCCGCAGCCACCACCAGCGCCGTATTGACGCCGGAGGTCACCGCACGGGAGGTGATGGTCGCACCGGTCAGTGCGTCGATCTCGCCGCCGTCCTTGCTCACCGCCAGCTCACCGGACTTGCCCACATACTGGCTGCGGAAGCTCTCCTTGCTGGCATTGGCGCCCAGTCCGGAGGTCTCCGACATTCTGATGATGGAGACGCCGGTCACCGTACCGTCGGTTCCGACACCCACCACCATATCAATGGTACCGCCGAAGCCGGAGGGCGTTACCTCAATCACATAGCCCTTATCGTCCGCCTGATACACAGCCGCCACGTTGGCCTGACTGCCAGTGGCGGGATAGTCCAGCTGGGTATAGGAATCCGCCGGGAGAACCTCTTTCATAGAGGCCGCGGTTTTATCCGCATTGATGGCTGCGATCCTGTCCGCCGTGATGTAATTGGTCAGACCCAGCAGCCCGGACACCACTGCGGAAATGATCAGTAGCGTCAGCGTCAGCTTTACATAATAGCCTGTGCTGCTCTTTTCCTTGCTCATTTCGCAGCCTCCTTCCCGGGCTTCACATAGCCGAAGCGCTTGGGTACGCCGATCTTATCCAGCAGCAGTACCGCAATGTTCATAATCAGGATGGCATAGCTGACGCCCTCGGCATAGGAGCCGAAGTAGCGGATGAACATGGTAATCAGGCCGCAGCCGATGCCATAGACGATCTGACCGCCCTTGGTCACCGGAGAGGTGGCGTAGTCAGTTGCCATAAAGATGGCACCCAGCATCAATCCGCCGGAGAACACCTGATAGCCCAGCCACTGGAGCCGGTCGTTGCCCTGAGGGAACAGCAGTGCAATCACTGCCACCGTTGCAATGTAAGCCACGGGGATTCTGGCGGAGATTACCTTCCGCACCAGCAGATAAGCGCCGCCCAGCAGCAGGAGCACCGCAGAGGTTTCGCCCATGCAGCCGCCTACACTGCCCAGAAAGCTGCTCATCACGCTGGTGTCCGGCAGCATGCCCTGATGCAGATAGCTCATAGGCGTTGCGGCGGTTACAGCATCGGCATTGGAGCCAATCAGATTCAGAGAGGTATAAGGCGCTACCCAAGTGGTCATAATCACCGGGTAGGAGAACAGGAACGCACGTCCTGCCAGCGCCGGGTTCAGGAAGTTGCAACCAATGCCGCCGAACAGCTGCTTTACCACAACGATAGCGAAGAAATCGCCGATCACCAGTGTCCAATAGGGAATGGTCACCGGGCAAACCATCGCCAGCAGCAGGCCGGTCACAACAGCGGAGCAGTCCGGAACGGTGTTGTCCTTCTTCAAAAGCTTGCGATAGAGATACTCGAACACCACGCAGGCCGCCACGGAAACCGCCGCAATGCACAGACTGCGCATACCAAAATAGAATATTCCGCCGATGAGCGCCGGGATCAGTGCAATAACCACGTCCAGCATAATATCTCTGGTACCGTCCGGCGCATGGACATGAGGCGAGCAGGATACCGTCAGATTCAGTTTTTCTTGATCCATTTTCTGCGCCTCCTTAATTCTTCTTTGCAGAGGCCGCCTTGACCTTTGCCTTGCCGTTTTTAAAGCTCTGTACCAGTGGGATTCTGGCAGGACAGATGTACGCACAGGAGCCGCACTCGATGCAGTCGGTGATATTTCTGCGATTCAGCTCGTCCACATTGTCTCTCCGCTCCGCCTGATAGAGATACAGGGGCATCAGGTGCATGGGGCATACCCCCACGCAGCGCCCGCAGCGGATGCAGTGAGGTGTCTTTGCCTCCACGCGCTGTTTCTGGGTGAAGCAGGTCACCGCATTGGTTCCCTTGATTACCGGAACACTGAGATCGAACTGCGTCATGCCCATCATGGGGCCGCCAGTCAACACCTTATAGGGATCCGAGACAAAGCCGCCCGCCGCTTCGATCAGATCGGCAAAGGGCGTACCGATGGGCGCAATAAAGTTCTTCGGGTTCTTGATGGCCTCGCCGGTCACCGTGACACCGCGCTGCACCAGCGGCATGCCCAGATAGACCGCATCGTAAATTGCCGCACAGGTTGCCGCGTTGAACACGCCGCAGCCCACCGCCGCGGGCAGACCGCCGGGCGGCACCTGACGGCCGGTCACCGTCTGAATCAGTTGTTTTTCCGCGCCCTGAGGATACCGGGTCTTCAGTACCTGCACCACGATATCGCCTCCGGCGGGACATTTCTCCTGCAGGATGGAAATTGCAGTTTTCTTATTCGCCTCGATACCGATATAGCCCTTATCCAGTCCAAAGATGCGAAGCAGAATTCGCAGTCCCTCCAGCACCCGCTCCGGCGTCTCCCGGAGCAGCCGGTCATCGGAGGTGATATAAGGCTCGCACTCCGCCGCGTTGACAATGATCGTGTCCAGCTTTCCAACACCGCTGGAGATTTTCACGTCCGTCGGGAAGGTTGCGCCGCCCATACCGGCGATTCCCGCTTCGTGAATGATGGCTGTCAGCTCCTCCGCGCTCAGTCCCTCGATGGACTGCCGGGGCTGCACCGTTTCACACAGTGTATCCTGAAAATCATTTTCAATGACCACAGACATCACATTTGTACCGTTGGGGTGGGGCCGCGCCTCCACCGCCAGAACCTTTCCGGACGCGGACGCATGGATCGGGACGCAAAGCCCGGTATTATCACCGATCTTCTGGCCCACCGTAACCATGTCTCCCTTCTTCACCAAGGGCTTACAGGGTGCGCCGATGTGCATGGACATGGGAATCACCACAGTTTTTGGTGCCGGAAGACGTTCTATGGCCATCTCACAGGACAGAGATTTTTTATCGTTGGGATGTACCCCGCCGAAAAAACCAGCCATATTCTTCACCTCTCATAATTCATCTGTCTGCGCCAAATTCCTGATAAAACAGGCGCAAATCAACTTGTATATCATACCATGATACATTGGGGTTTGTCCATATGCATTTTACACCACGGATCGAAAAATTTTTTCATTTGACACTTGCATTTTCCATTTCTCCGTGCTATAATCAATGACACATTGCGGGTGTAGTTCAATGGCAGAACATCAGCTTACCAAGCTGAATACAGGG
>CAJKSU010000039.1 GCA_905202605.1 uncultured Eubacteriales bacterium | reverse complement strand
TGTTTCCTTAATGGCACCTAAACTTTGATTAATGCATTTTATATATAAAGCAGAGGTTCACGCTCCAGCCTATAAGGAGGCGCTGTTCGGCACAGCGGGCGGGCGATGAATGTGGTTGGGTATGGAGGCGGAACGGACAGCACGGCAATGCTGGTAGGACTGTGGCGGCACCATGTCCCAGTCGACCTGATCCTTTTTGCCGATCCCGGAGCCGAGCAGCCGCATACCTATGCCTACCTGGACACCATGAGCCGCTGGCTGGAGAACCATGGGATGCCGGCGATCACGCGGGTGTGGTACACCGAGAAGAACGGCCAGAGGCTGACGCTGGAGCAGGAGTGCCTCCGCTCAGGAACGCTGCCCTCCATTGCTTATGGGTACAAAAAATGCTCCCTCAAGCACAAGGTTGCCCCGCAGGAAAAGTTCTGCAGGCACTACCAGCCCTGCATTGATGCCTGGGAGAAAGGAGAAAAGGTCGTCAAGTTCATTGGATACGATGCCGGAGAGGAGCGCCGTCTGCTCAACGCCCTTCCTCATGACCTTCAGGATAAAAAATACCAGAAGGAATATCCCCTGATGGAGTGGGGCTGGAGCCGAAAGGACTGCATCCAGGCGATCCGGGATGCCGGCCTTCCCCTGCCGGGCAAGTCTTCCTGCTTCTTCTGCCCCAGCATGAAGCGGTGGGAAATTCGGACATTGTACCACCGCTACCCGGATTTGCTGCGGCGGGCTTTGGCGATTGAAGACGCAGCCATGCCAAACCTCACATCAGTGCGGGGGTTGGGCCGGAACTGGGCCTGGCGGGATTTTATCTGCGCGGATGAAAATCAGCTGGCGATTCCGGGCGCTTTCTCAGATGAGGATCTGCCCTGTTCCTGCTGTATGAAGGGTGAACTGCCAACAGCAGATCTATAAAAGAGAAAGGAAATTCGAATGAAAAAAATTGAATTGGAGCAGTGGGAGCCGTTTCCGGGAGATCCCCGGAGGATGCAGTATGCCGGTCAGCGCGTCGCACAGGAAGTCTTCGAGGAACTGAAGCACCGTCTGGAAAGTATGGGATATCTTCCGGACGAGTATTTTCTCATGGACCGGGAATGGGAAAATGGCCGGGAGATCCCCAAAGACGCCGACATCTTCTGTACCACCGACTACGGCGGCAACGAGGGCGTCTATTTAGATGTGTACCTGAAGTGGTATGAAGACAGCCGCCCCGTCACCAAAAGTTTCATCACCGGCAAGACGCTGGGCGAAACCGGCGCAGATCTGGACCGGATGTTCCTCATCTCCTCCGCCATCACCAAGGCGTTCCACGGGGACGGCGAAACCTATGCCCGACATCTCCGTCAGGGTGAGCGGGCGGAGCCGGAGGGCATGATCGTCCACCTGAATCCTACGGAGCAGCGCACCATCATCGAGGCGCTGGTGGAACAGCAGGAACGCCAGGAACAGGCCATGTCCCAGACGGAACAGCTCCTGCGGCGGATGACCGGGAGCATCACCGCCTATATGGATGAGGTGGGACGGTACCCCCTGCACATCAGCGACTACGATAAAACCGTGTTGGCCATTCGGGACGGAGAATTTGACGCCTTCAAAAACCTTTATCCCAGGGTATCAGACCAGACGGATGACCTGCTGATCGAGGTGGCGGGACGCCCCGGTGTCGTGGGAGGAAATATGACCCTGATACTTCTTGCGGCGGTGGAGAGGTTTTCCCCGGAGGCATATCTCACTGCCTGTAAGCGGGCGGTGGAAACGGGAGACAGTTGGCGGGTACAAACATTGGTGAAGGAATCAGAAGGCCGCCTCTCGGAGCCGCTCCCCTCCCTCCACGGTGAGGTGATCCTCTATGCCTATACAAATAACTGCCGGAACATCGCCAAAGACCTGATCGCCCAATGCACGCCGGAGCAGATTGCTTCTGTGCCCCCGAAGCTTCTCCGCTGGGTTGCGGAAAAGCTGGACTTCCAGACCGCGGTGGATCTGGTGGACAAGGGCGTCCGACCGGGCGATGAGGTGGCCGGCATCCTGCGCACCCTCACGGGCCAGCATCAGGAGTGGATGGCAGAGAGACTGCTGGAACACGGGATGCCGGTGGAGCCGGACAACTACGACGCGCTCTATGCCTGTGTCAGCAATCAGGCGGTCGGAGCCGCCAAGCTCCTGCTGGACCGGGGAATTGATCTGGAGCAGTACCAGCTGTGGGCGGAGCATCGGCCCAAAGGCGATGGGTACACGGAAACCATGGAGGAGCTGGCCGCGTACTGGTCTGAACTGCAGAACAGTACGCAGCCAGAGGATTCGCCCATGAAAGGTATGAACCTATGAGTGCCACCGTTGCAGCGGCCGTCAAAGCGGCGATAGTAATTCTTTCCAATGAGGAAGCCCGCAAAAAGGTGGGCTGGGGCATTGTGGCTATCCTTTCCCCGCTGATCGTTCTGGTGGTTCTGCTTTGCGCCATCCTCTCAGGAACCTCACAGCACAATGTGTCCGCCGTGGAGCTGTGCTTCCACGGCGGCTCCATTTCCGCCAGCGCCACGCCGGAGTACCAAAGATACATCGAGGATATGCGGAACAGCTTTGACCAACTGGACGAAGTGATCGCGGAGATCAATAGTCAATGCGAAGATGGAAAAAGCCTTGACGATACCCGCGTCAAGGCCATTTTTTATGCTCTGTATTTCGCCGCAGAACAGCCAGATACAGATGGCATCCATGAGTTTGCGGACTGTTTCGTGGATTATGAGGAGCGAACCCGAACGGTTACCACCACCGACGAAGAAGGCAATGAGGTGGAGACCACAGAAACCTACATGGTGGCCGTTCCTATTGAAGACCTGGCTGAAATTTATGAGCGGATCAGCCATGCCATTGGAGTCGAGGTCACCGCGGACCATCAGGCCAACGCTGACAGTATCTATCATCTCATCCTTTATGGCAGCCCCAGCGGGGAAAGCGGCGGCTGGTTCCCTGGGGCTGATGTCCCGTTCATTGGGGTGGATGGCTTCTGCTCTCCCATCGGAGCAGGCTGGGAGTCCGTGGTCACCTCGGAGTTCGGGTATCGCAGCGACCCCTTCACTGGCGAGACACGGGGACACACCGGGATAGATCTGGCAGTACCCACAGGCACCCCTATCCGGGCCGCACTGCCTGGGACGGTCACAGTTTCCCAATATAACAGCAGCTATGGTTACTATGTGATAATCGACCACGGCAATGGACTATCCACCTTGTATGGCCACAATTCCCGTCTACTGGCCCAGGTTGGCCAGACAGTGGAGGCTGGGGATATCATTTCCCTCTCCGGTTCCACTGGGAGGTCTACAGGTCCGCATCTGCATTTTGAAGTGCGGGTCAATGGGGAGCGTACCAATCCCCGCTATTATTTACCGAAGACTGGAGGATGATATTTTGCGGCTGAAACTTCAATTGCCGGCCAAGGCCGGACGCTTCCACATCTTTGAGTGTGAGGCAGTTCGGCTGGTTACGCTGCCGGACGAGGAATTCCAAGACTTTTTGAATGGCCCTCACCAGGATGGCCGCTGGGCTGCAGAGCCGTTCTATGCTGATGAACACGGTAGACGGATCTACCAGGGCGTCCTCGTTTTGGGAGAGGGGCATAAAGACGGAGTTTTTGCCTATGATGGGGGGAAACACTTTGCCTACTTGCCCGGAGCAAGAGCGGTGGTTGATTCCATTCTGGAGCAGGCAGTGGAAAAGATCATCAGGGAGGGAGCGGAAAACACCAACGAGGGTAGCTGGTGCTATTATTTCAGTGAGCTTTATGAGCAAATGGGATTGGTGATAGAGGACGGGAACGGCTTCGATACCATGCTCCTTGAGAAGCTGGAGCAGCGGCCGGAGGCGGCGGATGTCACCCTGACGGACGAGTGCTTTGATGTCTGCTATTATCTGGACTACTGCAAAAACCTGGCGCCGGAGCAGCCCGCCCCCTCTCTTTCCGCAGAGCGGAAGGAGGAGATCATATCAGGCATTCTGAACTATATGGCAGAGTATTTCGATGACAGCAGCCTCTACGATATCCTTCATAACACATTGGAAATCTGCAACGATGAAATTGGATGCCTCGGCTTCGCTCTGTATGATGAATATGTGGACGAGCAGATCGAAGCATCTGAGGTGCAGTCTGACCTTCTCCCAAAATCAGGGAAGCTGGTGAATCTGCTTTCCGCCTATGAAGAATTACAACAGATCCCAGATGAGGAACGAATCACCCGCCTGGCTCCAGGGGCTTTCGGTTACTGCCTTGACCCAAATGTGCCGGATGAACGGCTTCATACCGCGTACCAGCAGGCTCTGTCCGCTCTCGAACTGGAGAGCGATGAAATCCAGGAGGCCGAGAGCTTCACCTCCCGTGATGAAATCATTTCCCGTATGCGGGACTGCCTGTTAGCTAAGGAGCTGACGGCTGGAGACAAGGTGCTGTTTGTCGCTACCGAGCCATATGGAGGCCCCGGCGATTTCGATCTACGCGGTGGAGTAATAGAGAGCGTGGATGAAAAGGACAAGACTTGCTCTGTGCGGGGAACTTTTTTCACAATGGAAAAAGTCCCCCTTCACTATGTGCTTGGGCGGTACAACCCAGCGGTTGGTGAGGAGCACTATGGGGTCCGCGGCATCGTCCCCTTCTTTTGCGAGGACAAAGAACTGGCTGGGTATTACCTGAATGAGGTCCGGACCATGTGGGATGTGGAGATGGGTGAGGAACAGGATCTCTCTATGTAAAACAGACAGAACACGGTAATAAAACGATGGGAGGGATACTACGGCAGTGCTGTATCAAGTAGAGCAACGGGGACGGCAAACCGCTTTTGTAGGCGAGGATGGAGCTGGGCTTGTGGGGCTGTATCCACTGTTAGCGCGGGCCGCTGCCATCGCGGAAAATGAGAACAGCAGCTTCGCGGAGGCTCTTTCTCTCGCTGCCGCTGAACGCGGCACTCCACTCAGGCGGGTATTTGCAGATGAAGCGGAGGCCCTGAGCCATGACCTTGGTCATGGCGGGGCTGCGGAACAGCGGGCGGTCATTGATCTGGACAATGGGCGAATACGGTTGGAATATGACCACCGGGCCGGCAGCCTGCGGGAGAGCTTGGATGCCCTGGCAAACCATTTTCCAACGGCAGGCGCCAACAGAATCCAGAACAGGCTCATAGCTTTCCTTGCGGAGCATGACGGAAGTGAGGAACTCTACAAGACGCTTCACAATGAGTTGGGACTGACTAATCAGGAGATTGAGGCCATGGGCTTCGATCTCGCCCACCGCTATGAGCCTGACTGCGATGACGCATACCAGGACATCGTGGACTACATTCGCTTTGAGCAGGAAACCTCGAAGATGTGGCCCTGGCTTATCTCCGGCGATGAGATGCTTGCCCAGGAAACGACCCTGCGGGAGATCGCTGGCCGGCTGACTGCCGCTGGCGAATGGGATACGGAGAGCATCTACGAGAGCTTGACGGAAGCCTTTGGAAACAATCTATCGCTGGATAAACAGTCCAAGGATGACACGAAAGAGGAGGAAAGAAACATCAATATTAAACAGGATCAGTTGGATCTGCTTTGGCAGTTGGAGGAGTTCAGAAAGAAACATGAACATCAGGCAGAGCCGTCCGACTGGGCGATCCGGATGTGTGAGGCGTTTGTTGCCCGAAGTATGGGCTTCACAGACCGGGTACAGTGGACGGAACTGCTCCGGCAGAAGGGTGAAACTCTCTTCACCTTCGACTGGAAGTCCGGCAGCGTCAGCGACCATGTAGTCCAGTGGTGCAAGGAAAATAATCGGAACTGGAGATACAGCCATCTTGGGGAGTTGCAGGTTGCCCATGGCGGCGAGTGGAGAAAGGTCGATTATTTCTGCAGGGATGGCAGTGAAACCAGAGTGTATTTTCCACCAGAGCCTGTGCAGGAGCAGCAGCTCCATGCGCTGGCGGAAGCCCCGGCCGTCCATCTGCGGGATCTGTTGACACTTGGACTGCCGGATCATGATGTCTATTTAGTTCATGCCGCCGAAGATGTTGGCTGGGTGCCCGCAGCGGACCTTCCCCGTCTGACCGCCCAGGGCAAAGAAGAATTCTCGGCTCTTCTGGATGCCAAGATTGCCGCCATCCGCCCCGGCCCCTATGGAGTGGAACTGGTTCTGGACGGCGTCAATTCACAGCTTCTGGCACAATACGATGAAACACTTGCCAACAGTTCCAGGGCAGAACATGCCATGGAACTGTTTCTGTAATGGAGGGATCACGATGAAAAAAGCCACAGTCACGGTTTCATTTGAGCAGGAAAAACTCAAAGCCGTCCAGTTCTATGCGGGAAAGAACGGTACCTCTTTAGAGTTGGAACTGGATATGTTCATGGAGAAGCTCTACAAAAAATATGTGCCTTCTCAGACCAGGGAGTATATTGAAAGCATGGCGGAGCCGGAGGAACAGCCCCGCCCGCGGCCTGCCCGGTCCCCTCGAAGCGCCGCGCCGGATACTTTTGACGAGAAGAAGGGGGTTGAATAATGGCCGATTCTGTATCTACCGAGGCGTGGCTGGATCAGCGGCGCTGGGCGGCGCTGGAGGAGGCGCTGAAGGCGCAAGGCAGTAATGTTAAACGGCATCTGCAGGATTATTTGATAACGCTGTACAACGAAACTGTTCCATTAGAACGGTGGGTACAGATTGAAACAGCTATCACAAAGGAAGAACTGGAGTCAGCACAGGCAGCGGAAGACCAGAAAGTCTATGCGGCTTTTCATATTCGGGAGAATGGCCATGACAGTATCTTCTCAACGGGTAATGGCGAGGAATTTCTGGATGTGGCCATACGGCTGCGCCGTTATCTGCAAGGAGACGCCGAGGCGGTGAAGGGCGGTTTCTCCCACCACTTTTATAAGACACAGCCCATTACGCGGGAGCGGTTTGATGAATTGGCCGCCTTGCGCCTCGAAAATACTGGCAAAGTATCAGGTGCGTTTGAGATTGATCTGGATGCCGGCTGGTGTTCCGCGCTGAATCTCGCAGACGGTTGGCAGACCTTCAAAAACAAGGATGTATCTACGGCCGCCTACCACGCCAACCGAACTCGCAACCTCCAGAGAAACGAACAATGGCGCAGACTTGTAGATTATCTGTACGGCCGGAATATTGAATTGCAGACCTTTGGTTCGATTGAAACCAGAGGAATCCGACCTCTGCGGGAGGGCGATCTTACCTTCTCGGAGGAGATCATTCTGTCAGGCCATGGACTGAATTTTCAGTTTGACTTCACCAGCGATGAGGCCCAGCGGGAGGTTCTTGGCCCGGCGGCGGACTGTTTAGAGCCGGGGGGCTGGCTGGATATTCTCTGCAATTACGACGCCGCACGGCAGGAGGCCGACGCCACCCTTTCCCTTACTCTACATCGCCAGGATGGAGTGGTACAGAAACTTTTCACCTATCCCCTGGGAAAAGAAGAACGGGCTCTTTTGCGAAAACAGATGGAAGCGGACTACCTCGGCAGGACCGGGAAAACGCTGAACGATTACTACGCACAGTTGGATATGGAGCGTGAAGCCCCTCCGGAACTCACTGCAGGTACCAAAAGGCTGCCGGTAGATGCGGTATCCTTCACCGATGAGATCACAGAGTGCGATGGGAAACTGAACTTCTATATCCCCATAAACTTCGATCCTGACGCAGTATTTGGTACCAATGTTGCCTCTGCCTTCAACGATGACTGGCTGAATGTGTACGCCAATTTTGGCTGGAAGACCGGGCGGATAGACAGCGCATTGACCGTATGTCTCGTCTGCTCTGACGGTCATGAGTTTGAGTTTTTCTACCCGCTGACTTCCGCGGAACAGGTCCAGTTGTGGAACCAGATGGACGCCTACTGTCACCAACAGAATGGACAGAGCTTGGGGGAAACAAGGACCGCCCTGCTGCGGGAGCAGGCGGAAGAAGGGCTGGAGATTCGGCTGTAGGAAACGCCGCTCGGTAAATTTTATCGACTTCCCACAGCTTCTCAAGCCGCTTTTTATTGGCAATGATGAATGGATTTCTCTCCGGAAGTGTGGCATTGTGTTGTTGCATGGGCAGCCAACCGGCGCCTGAAACAAACCAAAAATCCGAGGAAAGGAGTTCAACGAATGAAAGCCAAACAAGTATGTAAACTGCAGGAAAATCTCGCAAAGGAGGCCATTGCATACCTTATGCTCTATGGAACAGCTGTGGATGTAACTCCATATCGAAAGGCTGTGACACAGGTTGGAACGGCATGGGGACTTCCAATACCAGACACACAGCGGTGGCTGGACTTGATCCGTCAGGAAGAAATCGCAGTTACCCAAGCAGCCGAGCCCGAAAAGGTGAATCATGTGATGGAGGAAAAAGACCTGCCGATAAACGCCAGCGGCCTCCAAACCCTGGATAATATCTGGGGCTTGTTCGAGACAGCAGTGAAGCTGAACAGCGCCGATGGCCGCCGTGAAATGTACGCACTGGCCAGGGAATTGAGTGAATGCCAGAACCTGACGGACTGGATCATCAAGAGCCAGACAGAGAACGAGGGGGCCCAGGTGTCTATGGCCTGCACACAGAACTGAGCAAACCAATAGCCGATGCTCCATGAGAAGCCGTGCGGCAGCACGGCTCTTTTTGTGAAGTGGAGCGCATTCCCCCGCCATTGCCCCCTGTGCGGCCCGGTGTGCCCTTTTCCGGGGCTGGGTGGCATCCGTACCCCTGCCGTCCCTCCCGGCGATTTGTGGGGGCTTTGTGCGGGCCGTTCCTAAAATGAGCAGTGACCGTCCTGCGTTGATGGCCTCTCACTTTCGCCTTTAGCGAGGGTGAACCGAGGGGTCGAAAACAGTGCAGGATAAAGAGCGGGGGTCGCAAAGCGTCCCCCGCTCGGCTCACACCGCCCCGCAATGCGGGCCGGGGAACGGTTTTGCGGGGGTCACTTTTCAGGGGATGGGATCACACCGGGGGTCACCACGGCTGGAATGGCCCATCACTTCGGCGTTTATCCGGCATTATAACAGGGATATGGACAGAAAAGGAGGCACAAAAGCAAAGTATGGGCGGCATTCAGCTTTGAAGTAAAGAAGCCTCTTAAAGAAAACGAATCCCTGGCCATGCAAAGGTCAGGGATTTTTGATTGGAGGAAAGTATGGCGAGAGAAAAAATCAAGTTCGCTCTGCGTATTGCTCCCGAAACACAGCAACTGGTCAAAGAACTCTGTGAAAGGGATAACTGCCAGAGCCAGAACGAGTTTATTGAAAAGGCAATCCGCTTCTATGCCGGCTATGTTTCCGGCAAGGAAGCCACAGCATATCTGCCGCCCGCACTGGTGGCAGCCATGCGCGGAACCGTCCAGGACAGTGAGAACCGCATCGCCCGCCTGCTCTTCAAACTGGCGGTGGAGGTCAACATGATGATGAATGTACTGGCGGCGGGCATGGAAATCAGTGACGAGGATCTCAAGACACTCCGCGCCCGGTCCGTCCGTGAAGTGAAGCAGACCAATGGGCGCATCAGCTTCAAGGACGCCATCGACTACCAGCGGGGCGTGGAGTGATGCACAAAGGTGGTGACAGTCTGTGCCGCGCCTGATTTTCAAGTGCCCCTACATCAAGGGCGGTACCTCCTCCGCCACCGCTCATCTTGAAAACTATGTGAAATATATGGCCACACGGAATGGTGTGGAGCGCATCGATCCGGGACGCAGTGAGTGGCCGGCCACCTCAAAGCAGAAAAAGATGGTGGAACAGATCCTGCGGGACTTCCCGCTCAGCCGTGGGATGTTTGAATACGAGGACTATGCGGCCGAGCCGACACGCACCAACGCATCGGAGTTCATCACTCGCGCTCTGGAGGACAACTATAACCAGATCGCCAAGAAGGATAACTATCTGAAGTACATCGCCACCCGCCCCCGCGCCCAGCGCGTCGGTTCCCATGGATTGTTTACCGGTGAGGAAGATCAGCTCGTACTGGCGCAGGTAGCGGAAGCGGTCGCGGCCCACCCCGGTAATGTGTGGCTGCCCATCATCTCTCTGCGGCGGGAAGACGCTGCCCGTCTCGGCTATGACAAGGCGGAAGAATGGAAAGCACTGCTCTCCAAGTATGCCATGGAAATGGCGGAGGCGATGAAGATCCCCTGGGAGGATTTTCGGTGGTACGCTGCATTCCATGATGAAGCACACCATCCCCATATCCACATGGTCTGCTACAGCGCCGATCCGTCGAAAGGCTTCCTCACCACGCAGGGCATCGCCCAAATCAAGTCGGGACTGGCAAAAGAGATCTTCCGGCAGGAGCTGACGGAGCTTTACCAGAAGCAGACCCAGAGTAGGGACACGCTGAATGAGGACGCCCGCTCTGTGCTGGAGCAGTTGATTGAACGGATGTGGAGCGGCGCCGTGGTCAACCACCGCATGGAGAAGCTCATGGAGCATCTGGCGGAACGCCTGCGGCACACCGGAGGCAGGAAGCAGTACGGCTACCTCAAGGCTCCGCTGAAGGCCGTGGTGGATGAGATTGTGGACGAGCTGGCCAAAGAGCCATGTGTCGCCGCAGCCTATGCCCTGTGGTATGAACTGCGGGAAGATGTGCTGCGCACCTACAAGGACGACCTGCCTCCACGCCTTCCCCTTTCCCAGCAGAAGGAATTCAAGCGGATCAAAAACATCGTCATTGAGGAAGCGGTAACACTGGGGGCGCGCCAGCAGGTTTTCCATCCAGATGACCAGCAAGACCGTGTCCCTGTGGAGGACCAGGAAGAAGCGCCGCTGCCGGAGGCGCCCCAGCCTGATAATGACTGGAATGATTTCTCGGAGTCCCCACCGGACGATGTCCCAGACAAAACGGTGTCTGCGCCAGCCAAAGCGCAGATGAACTGGAGCGATGAGTACCGCCTGGCCCGCCGCTGTTTGTTTGGCGGCAAGGATCAGCCCCAGGATCTTGAGCAGGCGTTTACCCTGTTCCAACAGGAGGCGCAAAAAGGCAATGCGCTGGCCATGCACGATCTGGGCCGGATGCTTGCGGACGGGCTGGGCCGGAAGATTGATATGCAGGCCGCCCATGTGTGGTACAGCAAGGCGCTGGCCGCTTTCTATGCTGTTGAGAGGCAGAAGAAAAAACGCTATGCGGAGTACCGGATCGGCAAACTGTATGCCGCGGGCCTCGGCTGTGAGCAGGACTATGGTGATGCCGCCCGGTGGTTCCAACTTTCCGCAGACAAAGGGTACAAGTATGCGCAATATTCCCTTGCCGGCCTGTTTCGCCGTGGACAGGGTGTGGAACAGGACGATGCGCGGGCGCTGGAGTTATACACAGCCTCCGCACAGCAGGACTTCCCCTATGCCGCCTACGAGTTAGGAAAGATGTATCGGGACGGCATTGGCTGTGAGAAGGACGCCGAAGCGTCGGAACAGTGGTACCGGCAAGCCTTCGCCGGATTTCTCGAATTGGAACAGCAGAGCCATGACGATAAATTGCAGTACCGCATCGGATGGATGCTCCTCCATGGTGTAGGGACTGGTAAAGATGAGACGGCAGCCAGGGAGTGGTTTGAACAGGCGTCCAAACTGGACAATCCCCACGCGCAGTACCAACTGGCCCGGATGATTTTCAATGATCCATCCTCTACACCGGAGCAGACAGCCCAGGCATTGGAGCGGCTGACAAAGGCGGCGGAAGCCGGCCAGGACTGTGCTCAATACGCGCTCGGCAAAATCTATCGGGATGGTCAGGGCGTGGAAAAAGACATTCAAAAGGCGGTGGCTCTGTTCACACTTGCGGCAACGAAGGAAAACAGCTTCGCCGCCTTTGCTCTTGGCAAGCTGTATCTTGCCGGTGACGCAGCCCTGCCCAGAGACCCGGCGGCCGCACTGAAATGGCTCACATACGCTGCGGAACTTGGGAACCAGTTTGCCCAGTACCGCCTGGGAAAACTGCTGCTGAAGGGAGACGACGGTATCCCAAAGGATGTAATAACCGCCATCCGCTGGCTTACTGCCGCGGCCAAACAGGAGAACGGGTATGCGGAATACGCCCTGGCTCTGGTCTATCTCACAGGAGAAGATGCACCCAAAGACAGCGTAAAAGCACTAAGTCTGCTGAAGCGGTCAGCAGGCCGGGGTAATCAGTTTGCGCAGTACCGGCTGGGCAAGCTGCTGCTCCAGGGGGAAGATGCGCCAAAGGATGTGAAAGCCGCCATCCGCTGGCTCACCGCCGCAGCGGAACAGGGCAATCAATACGCCCAGTATGCCCTCGGCAAGCTCTATCTGCTTGGGAAGGAGGTCCCAAAAGATAGATCCAGTGCGATCAAGTGGTTCCAGCTGGCAGCGGATCGGGGCAATGAATATGCTCAATATTTCCTGGAACACATGGATGACCGCTTGGGCCAGCCTCCTGTGGCGGCCGTCATTTCGCTGTTCCACCATCTGGCCAACATTTTCCAGGAGCAAAACCAACCACCGCCCTCCGGTGGCGTCCGGGTCGCGGTGGATCGGAAGCTCCTACGAAAAATCAAGGCGAAGAAGATCGCTCAGGGCCACAAGGCGGATGACCATGAGCCGGAAATGCAGCTATAAGGGAGGTAATCTTTTGAAACAGAAAGTGCAGTTTAAACAGCAGATTTTATTGGCGCAGCCAAAAGGCATTCAAGGGCTGAAAAGGCAAAAGCCAATCCCGTGCAGACCTGTTCTGTTCCACCGGAAACTCAAGGGAAGGAATCAGTGAGAGGCATATGAGGTATGAACCTGCGGACTCCCATTAATAGCCTCTGGAGCTTCAACAAGAAGTTCTGAAATCTTTTTCTCTTTTTCAGTTACCCTTTCAGGCACCTTTCCAGTCACACTATCGCTGTGGTCTATGGGCGTTGGGATCAAGTCCAAGAGCTCCGAAAGATGCCAACCAACCGAATGAATTAACACAGATTTGAGAGGCCGCATACTGCGGTCTCTTTTTTGATAAGGAGGGATGTAGCGTGCCATATATCCACTTCACAGAGGACCAAAAACTCCGTGCCAACTCCGTTGACCTGGTGGAGTTCCTGCGCCGGCAGGGAGAGAAACTCATCTCCTCCGGCCAGGACAAACGCCTCACCTCAGATCACAGTATTACTGTGCATGGGAATGAGTGGTATGATCATGCTGCAGAAAGGGGTGGCCATGCAATCTCCTTTGTCCAAAATTTCTACGGCCTGACTTACCCTGAAGCAGTGACCCGTCTGCTCAATGGTGAACAGGGGGAGGTGTATATACCGGCGGAGAAAAAAGAAAAAGAGCCGCCAAAGGAATTTGCCCTGCCTCCCTCAAACCAGGCCATGCGGCGGGTATATGCTTATCTGCTCCAGCAGAGGCACATCAGCCGGGAGGTACTAAGCGCTTTCGCACAGAAGGGACTGATCTATGAGAGCCGGGAATTGTCCATAGATCAGACAAAGGTGTATCACAACGCCGTGTTCGTCGGATTCGATGAACGCGGCGTTGCCCGTCATGCCCACAAGCGGGGGCTCTATACCCAAGGCAAAAGCTACCGGGGCAACATAGAGGGCAGTGATCCCCGGTGCAGTTTCCACTGGGTCGGTACCAGCGACCGTCTCTATGTATTCGAGGCCCCCATCGATCTGCTTGCCTTTCTCACCCTGTACCCGGACGGCTGGCAGCAGCACAGCTATGTGGCTCTCTGTGGTACGGCGGAACATGCCATGCTGTGGATGCTGGAGAAAAATCCAAATCTGCGGAAAACCATCCTCTGCCTGGACCACGACGCTGCCGGAATTGAGGCCGTCGGCCGGCTCTCGGATGTTCTGCGGGAGCATGGCTATTCTCAAATTGCCCCGCTGCAATCCGAATACAAAGACTGGGACGAGGATCTGAAAGCACGGCATGGACTGGAGGCACAGCCCGCCGAGGAGCATCCGCAGTTTGTGGCGGCAGACCTCGTCTGCCAGCGAATCGGGACCAGGTGCAAGGAAGTTCAGCCGGACCGGGCGGCTTATCAAATCCCCGGCCTGCTCCTGCAGTACCGGAACGACCTTCATTGGGGACGCTTTGACCAGGCGATGGAGCACATGGAAACCATGGCGGCGCTGTCCCTCTCGGTGGTGCTGCGGGAGTGCAAACAGATGGGTACCGCGCTGACCGTTGAGCAGGGAGTCCGGTTTTTAGAAAGCCACATCCTGCCTCACCAGAACCGGAGTATCCTCAAGAACCGGGCGGATGAGATCGCCATGCAATTCCAAAGCGTATTGGCCAAGAACAATCGCCAGGGTATCCGTACCCAGGCAGAGAAAAAAGAGGTGGCCAGCGCATGGCTGGAGCTGGCCATCTCCTGTGCCAAGGTGCCGGTCAAGTACGAGGCCGACGAGATCAAACGGCGGCAGAAAGAGGAAAAGACCCAGAGGGAAGCTGAGCCAGTGATGGCCTAAGCCTGAAACAGCAAAGCGGAGGAATGGCTCAGTCCCACTCCTCCGCATCTTCCTGGCTGCTTGTTTGTCTGCTGAGATATTCTGCCCGCTCCTGCTTATTGGCTGGCCGGGTTGCCTGCTTTCCACAGTCCGGGCATTGCTCCGGCAGTTCCGGCGCCTCAAACAGATAGTAGCAATGGTCACATGCGCAAATCAAAGCAATCACCTCATACCAATTTATTATAGCAGACAAAGCGAAAACTGAACATCCCCTTCTGATATTAAGGCGTAGATATCAAAAGGAGGATCATGTGCCAACGCAAGTTATAACACTTATCGTGGTAGGCGCCATCATGTTTCTCGTGATCGGCGGCCTCGCGTTTCTCTCCCATTACTATACCCTTGACGGAATCAAATCCAAGACTGTGGGCGACGGCCAGCACGGAACCGCACGCTGGGCTACCAAACAGGAGATTCGGCAGACCTATGCCCATGTCCCTTTTGAACCAGAGCTGTGGCGCAAGGGAGAGCATCTGCCGGAAAAGCAGGGCCTTGTCCTTGGCTGCGAAGGGCCCAAAGACCATGTTACAGCTCTGGTGGACACCGATGACATCCACGCCATGGTCACCGCCGCCAGCGGCGCCGGAAAGACCGCGTTCTTTTTGTACCCCAACATCGAATATGCCCTCGCCAGCGGGATGTCCTTCCTCTGCACGGATACCAAGGGCGACCTGTTCCGCAATTATGCCGGTATTGCCAAGGACTGCTACGGATACCAAATCGCCGTGTTGGATCTGCGTAATCCCACCCGCTCGGACGGCAACAACCTGCTTCATCTGATCAACAAGTACATGGATATCTATAAAGCCGACCCCAAAAACCTGGCGGCAAAGGCCAAGGCAGAGAAATACTCCAAGATCCTCGCCAAGACCCTCATCAACACCAGCGGCGGCGACAGCGCCCAGTATGGGCAGAATGCTTTTTTCTACGATTCCGCCGAGGGCCTTCTGACTGCCATGTTCCTGCTGGTGGCCGAGTACCTGCCCACCGAGGACGCGGACGGCAATCCCATTGAAAAGCGCCACATCGTGTCGGTGTTCAAGTTGGTGCAGGAACTGCTGGCCCCCAGCCGGGTGAAGGGAAAGAATCAGTTCCAGCTCCTGCTGGAAAAGCTCCCGCCTAATCATAAGGCCCGCTGGTTTGCCGGGTCCGCCCTCAACACGGCGGAGCAGGCCATGGCCTCCGTAATCTCAACGGTACTGTCCCGCCTAAACGCCTTCCTCGACTCGGAGATGGAGCAGATCCTCTGCTTTGACACCGCCATTGACGCGGAGAAGTTTTGCAATGAGAAATCCGCCATCTTTATCGTACTGCCCGAGGAGGACCAGACCAAGTATTTTATGGTCAGCCTGATCCTCCAAAACCTGTATCGGGAGATCCTCACTGTGGCCGACGAGAACGGCGGCCGGCTCAAGAACCGGGTGGTCTTCTTCGCGGACGAGTTGGGCACCTGCCCGCCCATTCAGTCGCTGGAACTGATGTTTTCCGCCTCCCGGTCCAGAGGACTCATGCTGGTGCCTATCGTCCAGAGCATTACGGGACAGCTGCAGAAAAACTATGGAAAAGAGGGCTCTGAGATCATCGTGGACAACTGCCAGGTCAACCTTTACGGCGGCTTCGCCCCGGCCAGTCAGACCGCGGTGGAACTGTCCAAATCTTTGGGCAGCCGGACGGTAATGAGCGGCAGTATCTCCCGCGGAAAAAACGATCCCAGCCAGTCCCTCCAGATGATGGAGCGTCCCCTCATGACCCCGGATGAACTTAAGTCCATGCCCAAGGGCAGCTTTATTGTGGCCAAGACCGGCGTCCACCCAATGAAGGTCAAACTGCGGCTGTTCCTTGACTGGGGCATCCGGTTCGGCATGCCCTATGAAGTACCGGAGAAGGCCCAGCGGTTCGTTGCCTATGCTGACAAACAGGAGTTGGAGGAGTCCATCATCCGCCGCCACTATGGGACGATTGTAATGGATAGTGAGCAGCCGCAGGGAGGCGGCACATCCGCTGGCGGTATGGCTCAGGGAATTCAGGCCGCACCGGATTCCCGCAAAACGGTATTTCGGCCTTGACGGAGGGAAACAGAATGAACAGCTTTAGAAATATCTACAATTCCAATCTAAGCCACAGAGCCAAGAGCGTCTATATGTACCTCAAGGATCGGGCAGACAGCGAGGGACGCTGCTGGCCGGCCATCAGAACCATTGCTCTGGAGTTGGGGCTTTCCCGCTCTACGGTCAAGCGGGCACTGGATGATCTCTGCAGGGCCGGTCTGCTGCAAAAGGACCCACGCTGGCGGGAAAATGGGAGTCTTACTTCCAATCTGTATCATGTGGTATGACGGAGGTGTCCAATGCTGGTTGAGATCGATCTACTGGATTATTTGGCTTATCAAATGGGATGCGGAGTTCTTTCTGATCTTCGGCTGTTCCAGCAAAGTGAACGGCTGCACAGGCTCACTGCCGCGATCCCTTTAGGTGCATGCAGCGAACAGGAATGGCTGGATGCGGCACAGTATTTGACAGGCCATGACTGCGCATCAGCACTG
>CAJKSU010000038.1 GCA_905202605.1 uncultured Eubacteriales bacterium | reverse complement strand
GGCCGCCTGATATCAGGAGGTAGTGACATGAACCACAAGTACAGAAAAACCGTCATTGCGGCAAACTGGAAAATGAATAAGACCCCCACCGAGACACGCACCTTTGGCGCAGAGCTGAAACGTCTTCTACCCAAGGGACGCTGGTGTGAAATCGTTCTGTGCATGCCCGCCATCTGCATTCCCGCAGGTGTCAAGGCGCTGAAGGATACCCGTGTGGGCATCGGCGCAGAAAATATGCACGCGGAGACCTTTGGCGCATACACCGGCGAGATCAGCGCCCCCATGCTGGTAGACGCAGGAGTAAAATACGTTATTCTGGGTCACTCCGAGCGCCGGGCCATGGGGGAAACCGATACGGAAATCAACGCCAAGCTCATTGCCGCGCTGGATGCCGGCCTGACCCCCATTCTCTGCGTGGGCGAGAGTCTGCAGCAGCGGGAAACCGGCGTCACCTTTGAGCACATCACCATGCAGCTGAAATCCGCCTTTCACGGCGTCGTCCCCGATCAGCTGCGGCGGATCATCGTGGCCTATGAGCCGATCTGGGCCATCGGCACCGGACTGACCGCCTCCCCGCAGGAGGCTGAGGAGGTCTGCCAGCATATCCGTACGGTGATCCGGAAGCTTTCCTCTGCAAAAACCGCTCGCGCCACCTCCATTCTCTACGGCGGTTCCATGAATGATAAAAATGCGGAGAGCCTGCTGGCTCAGCCAGATATCGACGGCGGCCTCATTGGCGGCGCGTCCCTCGACCCCGAAAAATTCGTCCGCATCATCAACGCATCCAATCAGGAAACAGAATAATACTTACTTAGGAGGAGCATTCCCATGAAACAGTATCTTGAAATCATTGATGTCGTTGCCCGTCAGGTGCTCGATTCCCGCGGCAACCCCACAGTAGAGGCAGAAGTCTATCTGGAGGACGGCTCTGTAGGCCGCGCAGCAGTCCCCTCCGGTGCTTCCACCGGCGTTTACGAGGCCTGCGAGCTGCGGGACGGCGGGGACGAATATGGCGGCAAGGCCGTTATGAAGGCGGTCACCAACGTCAACACCGAAATCGCCGAGGCCATTGTGGGTCTGAACGCCCTGAACCAGACTGAGATTGACCAGACCATGATCGAGCTGGACGGCACCCCCAACAAGTCCCGTCTGGGCGCCAATGCCATTCTGGCGGTCTCCATGGCAGTGGCTCATGCGGCTGCGGATTCCCTGTGCATTCCCCTGTACCGCTACATCGGCGGCGTCAACGCCAAGGTGCTGCCCGTTCCCATGATGAACATTCTCAACGGCGGCGCACATGCCACCAACAACGTGGACATTCAGGAATTCATGGTCATGCCTGTCGGCGCAAAGAGCTGGAGTGATGCGCTGAGAATGTGCGCCGAGGTCTTCCACAAGCTGAAAACCGTGCTCAAGGAGATGGGTACCCCCGCCGCAGGCGTGGGCGACGAGGGCGGCTATGCTCCCAATCTGGCTCGTGATGAGGATGCGCTCATTGCCATTGTCAAGGCCGTGGAGGGGTGCGGCTACAAGCCCTATGACGACTTTATGATCGCCATCGACGGCGCTGTTTCCGACTGGTACAACGAGGAGACGGGCTGCTATGATCTGCCCAAGGCCAAAAAGACTATGACCCGCGAGGAAATGGTCGCCATGTATCAGGGCTTCGTGGAGAAGTACCCCATTATCTCCATTGAGGACGGCATGGGCGAGAACGACTGGGAAGGCTGGAAGATGCTCACCGATGCGCTGGGCGACCGTGTTCAGCTGGTGGGCGACGATCTGTTTGTTACCAACGTTGAGCGCGTCAACAAGGGCATTGCACTGGGCGTCTGCAATAGCGTGCTGATTAAGGTCAACCAGATTGGCACTCTCACCGAAACGCTGGACACCATTCAGCGTGCCAACCGTGCAGGCTATACCGCAGTGGTTTCCCATCGCTCCGGCGAGACGGAGGATACCACCATTGCCGATCTTGTGGTTGCCATGAACGCCGGTCAGATTAAAACCGGCGCCCCCTCCCGCACGGATCGTGTTGCCAAGTACAATCAGCTTCTGCGGATCGAAGAGGAGCTGGACGAATCCGCTCAGTATCTGGGCAAGGCCGCGTTCTTCAATCTGTCCAAGTAATTAAGACAAAAGCACTTGCCCCCGGCGCAGTACACTGCGCCGGGGGCAAAAAACTGCACGCCGAAAACCAGCGTGCAGTTCTTGTATGATTGCCTCAAGGCAATACCACATAAATTGGCAGTGAGGATTCAGCCAGAGATTTTTCGATGGAAAAAGGCAGTTTTTCGCAGGCATACTTTGTGTATGTCAAGAAAAAATAACGCATTTCCGGCGGAAAAGATCGGCTGAAGCCCGGTGACACATTTCTGTGGTGTTGCCCCAAAAATTAGATCTGGGTCGCAATGCCGAACGCAGAGCGCATGCACTTCTGCACGTTGCCGGGCTTGTCGCAGTCGCCGATGACATAGCTTACAGGAACCGCCTTGGCAAGCTCCATGGCCTCGTCCTGCTTGGACTTCATGCCGATGGCAAGCAAAACGTTGTCGGCCTGCTGCTTCTGCTCTACGCCGTTGGGATCCAGATAGCGAACGCCGTCGGGATCAATGGCGGTACACTTTACGCCAGCCTGATAAGCGAAGTTGGCGGTGTGACGCCAGTAGTTCACCACCATGTTGCGGTAGTGGGCGTGAGGCGCGTCCAGAATCAGGTCATACTGCATCTCCAGCACGGTGACCAGATGCCCCAGCTCTGCCAGATACAGGCCGGTCTCTACGCCGATCTCGCCGCCGCCGATGATGGTGACGTTCTTGCCCAGAGTGTCCTCATGACCGTAGATATTGGCAGCGTAGGAAACGTTGTCGCCATCCTTGCCGGGCAGGGGCAGGCTGGAAGGCTCAGCGCCCAGTGCCAGAGCCAGAACCTGATAGTTTTCCTTCTCCAGCAGTTCACGGGTCGCGGTGGTGTTCAGCTTCACATGAACGCCCAGCTTGTCCATTTCCTTGATCATGTAGTCCATGAACTGACGCAGAGGCCACTTGAAGGAGGGATACTTGGCGTGCTTCAGCATACCGCCCAGCTCACTGTCCTTTTCGTACAAGGTCACGTCGTGACCGCGCTGTGCGCAGATCCGGGCAAACTCCATGCCGGCAGGGCCGCCGCCGACCACTGCGACCTTGCGCTTCTCGCCCACAGGCTTGACCATGGTAGCGATCCGGTCTTCCATGCCCACAATGGGGTTGACGGTGCAGACGGTGCGGAACAGATCGGGTCCGTTGGGTACGTGGCACTTGTTGCAGCGGACGCAGGGAACGATGTCCTCCTTGCGACCCTCATAGACCTTCTCGCCGTAATCGGGGTTGTTGATCCAGCTGCGAGCCATGTAGATGAGGTCAGCGCCGCCATCTGCCACCAGATTGTTGGCAATCTCAGGATCCTGGAAGCCAGCGGAAGCCGCAACGGTCATCTGAATGCCGCGCTTCTTGATCTCTTTACATACATAGCTCATAGCATCGATGTAAGGAGCCGGCTTGTCCTCGGTGGAAGTGAAGCCCAGAGGATGCTGAGGATCCATATCGCCGGAACGGAGATGGAAGATATCGCAGATGCCCTCCATCATCTTTGCCAGCTGGATGGTGTCCTCCTTGGTGTAGCCGCCGAACTCCTCCTCGTCAACGCTGAGTACGCACTCCAGAGGGAAGCCCTTGCCCACTGCCTTGCGCAGCGCAGCGAACATCTCTACCATGTAACGGCCGCGGCTCTCCACGCTCTGGGGGCCGTACTCGTCGGTGCGGTCATTGGTGATGGGGGACAGCAGCTTTGCCATGGGGTTGTTCCGATAGCAGCAGTAAACGGAGATCATATCAAAGCCCAGCGCCTTGAGATCCTTTGCCTGCTGGGCATAGTCCTCGATCATGGCCTGAAGATACTCCTTGGTGTAGGAGGAGGGGGACTGCTGGGGGCCGCCGTCCATCTGAGCATGGAGGTCGCCGTCAGCGCCCGCTACGCCGAAGTCCTTATGCTTGGGGGTGGTATCCTCCATGGGCATGGGAGGCATATCCGCGGGAGGACCGCCTGCACCCTCAGGGCCGTCGCCGGGGCCGCCAGGACCCTTATCGCCGGGTGCGCCGGAGGGCATACCCATGCCGCCCTGCATGTTGGCGGGGCTCATGATGTAAGCGCAGGTCTTGGAGCCATAGAAGTGAATGGCATCCAGCAGCTTACAGAAGTAATCCTGTGCGTTGGCGTCGTTGAGATCAAACAGGTTGAAGTGGCAGGGGGTGTTGTCCAGTGCCCGACCCATTACCGGCATGGTCTTCTCATAGAGGTGGTTGATGGTCACCAGTGCCGCGCCGTTCTTTGCACGGTTGGCAAAATGCTGGATCACCTTCTCGGTGGGGTTCTTCTCAGTCCCCTGAAGAAAATGGGGCGTGGAAGCGGAAGAGAGCATCCGGTTCCGCAGTACCATATTGCCAATCTTGATGGGGCTGAGCAGTGCGCTGTATTTCAGTTCCATAATCTTATCCTTTCCCCGCTGTGCGGAGTGTATTCATCCGGCAGCATTTCGGCTGCCAGCCGATGCCCAATGGCATTTTGTTCATTATAGCATAGATAAAACTAGTTGAAAAACGGAGTTTCGTCATTATTCAATGAATTATTTTCATATATATGACATAAAAAATGCGCCGTCTCCGCCACTTGGGCGGCCCATACGGCGCATTTTCGCTCAGTCAGGAAGCTGCATAGGCTTCAGATCCGGGGCAATGTGCAGCTTTGCCGCAGTTTTCTCCTGAATGATAGAGATTGCGGTATCTCTGTCACCCAGCTCCGGGTTATACTCCGAAAGCCGGAGTCCCTCCGGGGTCACCTTCAGCACGCAAAGCTCCGTAACGATCATGTCCACCACCTTGTAGCCGGTCAGCGGAAGCGTGCATTTTTCCACAATTTTCGGCTTGTCTCCCTGGGTGTGGATCATGGCAAGAATCACCGTCTTGGAGCCGTTGACCAGATCCATGGCGCCGCCCATACCGGTGAGCTTCTTCCCCGGAATCAGCCAGTTGCCAAAGCTGCCCTCAGCGTCCGCCTCCAGCGCCCCCAGCACACAGGCGTCCACATGCCCGCCCCGAATCAGGCCGAAATTGGTGGCGGAATCCACAATGGCGCCGCCGGGGATAATGGTGGCGGGGTTGCCGGAAGCATCCACCACATGGAGAGGATCCGCCTGCTCTGCCGTGGGCGCAGGCCCCTGCCCGATGAGTCCAAGCTCGGCATGGAGGGTAATATCCACGCCCTCCGGGAAATACCGGGCGCACTGGGTGGGAATACCGATCCCCAGATTCACCACATAGCCGTCCTTCAGCTCCTGCGCACAGCGGCAGGCAATGATATCCTTGGCTCTCTGCTTATCCATTGTCGGTTCCCTCCCGCAGTACGATATAATCCACCAGAATGCCCGGTGTCGCCACGTTCTCCGGTGGGATTTCCCCGGGCTCTACGATCTTCTCCGCCTCTACGATGACGGTGTCCGCAGCCATTGCCATCAGCGGCGCAAAGTTCCGAGTGGTTCCCTTGTACCAGACATTTCCTTTCTTATCCACCAAATAGCCGGAAATCACTGCGAAATCCGCATGGATGGGCTTCATCAAAAGATATTCCTTCCCATTGACAGTCATCTTCCGATCCACCCAGGGACTTTCCTCCACCAGAGTACCGATGCCTGTGGCGGTCAATATGCCCGGGATCCCCATACCACCGGCGCGGATCATCTCCGCCATGGAGCCTTGGGGCAAAAGGTCAACCGTCAGCTCCCCCTTGGCCCACTTCTCCCCGGCTTCAGGGTTGGAACCAACATGGGAACCAATGTATTTTCTAATCTTTCCAGAATGGATCAGCCGCGCCCAGCCGTAATAGTCCGAGCCGTCCGGCCCATTCGGTTTAGAGCCGTCATCAAACACACCCTCGACATTTTCCACATCGCTCTCGTCAATGGCACGGATCACGTCCAGCGCCGAGCCGCAGCCCAGAAAGCCGCCGAACATCACCCGGCTGCCGGAGGGAATCAATGCCGCAGCCTCTCTGGCAGTAATGATTTTTGGCAATTCAAACACATCCCTTATCCGATAATTCCGCCCCGCAGACTGCGAGGAACGGAAAAGGGGAGGCGGGTGTCCCGCCTCCCCATGGAAGTTATTTTAGCACTTCTCGAAGATGGTAGCCACGCCCATGCCGCCGCCGATGCAAAGGGTAGCCAGACCCTTCTTGGCATCGTCGCGCTTCTGCATCTCATGGAGCAGAGTGACAATGATACGAGCGCCGGAGCAGCCAACGGGATGACCGATGGACAGAGCGCCGCCGTTGACGTTGACCTTGTTCATGTCGAAGCCCAACTCACGAGCAACAGCGATGGACTGAGCGGCAAATGCCTCGTTAGCCTCGATCAGGTCAATCTCGTCGAGAGTCACGCCAGCCTTGGTCATAGCCTGACGGGAAGCGGGAACGGGGCCGGTACCCATGATCTTGGGATCTACGCCGCCCTGACCCCAGCCCAGCAGCTTTGCCATGGGCTTCAGGCCATACTTCTCAACAGCCTCACCAGATGCAAGAACAATAGCAGCAGCGCCATCGTTGATGCCGGAAGCATTACCAGCGGTAACGCGGGGAGTGCCTGCATCAGCCTGAGCGGACTTGCAAGCCTTGGCATCGAAGGTGTCAACCACGGTGCCGCCGTTCGCCTGGAAGGCATTGTCGGAGGAAACGGGGAAGGCAGTCTTCAGCTTCGCCAGAGACTCCATATTGGTGGAGGGACGGGGGAACTCATCAACCTTGAAGTCGACAACCTGCTTCTTTACCTTAACGGGAACAGGAACGATCTCATCGTCGAACTTACCGGCAGCCTGAGCAGCCGCGGTCTTAGCCTGAGAGGAAGCAGCGAACTCGTCCAGATCCTGACGGGTGATGCCCCAGATGTCGCAGATGTTCTCAGCGGTGGTGCCCATGTGGTAGTTGTTGAACGCATCCCACAGGCCGTCCTTTACCATGGTATCGACCATCTTCTTGTCGAACATACGGCCGCCCCAACGAGCGTCGGGCAGGATGTAGGGAGCAGCGGACATGTTCTCGGTGCCGCCGCAGACAACGATCTCAGCATCGCCAGCAGCGATAGCACGACCAGCCTCGATCACGGACTTCATGCCGGAGCCGCAGACCATGTTGACGGAGTAGGCGGGAACAGAAACGGGCAGACCAGCCTTAATGCCGACCTGACGGGCAACGTTCTGCCCCAGACCAGCGCTGATGCAGCAGCCGAACATCAGCTCGTCAACCTGCTCAGGCTTTACGCCGGCGCGGCTGAGAGCTTCCTTGACGACGATAGCGCCCAGGTCAGCTGCGGGAGTGTTCTTGAGGCTGCCGCCAAAGGAACCAACAGCGGTACGGCAGCAGTTTACAACATATAAATCTTTCATTGGAAACGACCTCCATATTCATTCGCCCGGAGCCGGGCAATATAATAGGTTTACCGTGTATTATTATACGGCACAATCCCCAATCCGTCAACCGTTCTTCCCATGCGCATTGCATTTTTTCCTCATATTTTTATTATGTAAACATCCCCGGCACACCACCGGATATTTCCCGCTATTTCCCGGTAAGAACCCTGAAAACACAAGGGATTTTCCCTCTGTCCAATGACTTGTAGTTTGGTACGTTTTGTGGTATAATAATGTACTGATTCTGAATGGAAGGAATGCGTCAAGGAGGTGCAGATCTGTGGATTTTAAGCTGGTTTCTGACTATCAGCCCTCCGGCGATCAGCCGGAAGCCATCGAAAAGCTGACTCAGGGTCTGAAAAACGGCATTGACGAGCAGGTGCTGCTGGGCGTCACCGGTTCCGGCAAAACCTTTACTATGGCGAACATCATTGCAAAAATGAACCGCCCCACGCTGGTGCTGGCGCACAACAAGACGCTGGCAGCGCAGCTTTGCTCGGAGTTCAAGGAGTTCTTTCCGGAAAACGCCGTGGAATATTTTGTATCCTACTATGACTACTATCAGCCGGAAGCCTATATCGCTCACACTGACACCTATATTGAAAAGGACTCTGCCACCAACGACGAGATTGACCGGCTGCGGAACTCCGCCACCGCCTCCCTGCTGGAGCGCCGGGATGTGATTGTGGTGTCCTCCGTCAGCTGCATCTACGGTCTGGGCGATCCGGAGGACTATAAGGCTCTGGTGGTTTCCGTCCGGCAGGGGCAGATCTGGGAGCGGGACAGCCTGCTCCGCAGTCTCGCCGATATCCGCTATGAACGCAACGACATCAATTTCATCCGCAACACCTTCCGGGTTCGCGGCGACACCGTGGAGATATTCCCCGCAGGCTGGACCAACCGGGGCATCCGCATTGAATTTTTCGGGGATGAGGTAGACCGGATCAGCGAATTCAACGTTGTCACCGGCGTGGCAGAGCGTGTAGTCACCCACTGCGCCATCTACCCTGCCAGCCACTATGTCACCACCAAGGAGAAAATGGAGCGTGCCACCCGTGAAATCGCCTGCGAGATGATGGATCGGGAAAAATGGTTCAAAGAAAACGGCAAGCTGCTGGAGGCTCAGAGAATCCACCAGCGCACCATGTATGATATCGAAATGATGGATGAACTGGGCTTCTGCTCCGGCATCGAAAACTATTCTCGGATCATCAGCGGCAGACCCGCCGGTTCGCCGCCCATGACGCTGATGGACTATTTCCCCGGCGATTTCCTGATGTTCATCGATGAGAGCCACGTGACCCTGCCTCAGGTGCGGGCCATGTACAACGGTGACCGGGCAAGAAAGCAGGCGCTGGTGGATTACGGCTTCCGTCTCCCCTCCGCCTACGACAACCGTCCGCTGAAATTCGATGAATTCCAGTCCAAAATCAATCAGGTGATCTATGTCTCCGCCACCCCGGCGGAATATGAGCTGAGCCGGGCCGGTCAGGTCGCCGAACAGCTGCTCCGACCCACGGGTCTTCTGGATCCGCCGGTGGAGGTGCGCCCGGTGGAGGGTCAGGTGGACGATCTCATCGGAGAAATCAACACCATGACCCAGCATGGCTACCGCACACTGGTCACCACTCTTACCAAGAAAATGGCGGAGGATCTCACCGATTACCTTGCAAAGTCCGGCGTTAAGGTTCGCTATATGCACTCCGATGTGGACACCATGGAGCGTCAGGAGATCATTCGGGATCTGCGTATGCAGAAATTTGATGTACTGGTGGGGATCAACCTGCTCCGCGAGGGCTTGGACCTGCCTGAGGTGGCGCTGGTCGCCATTCTGGACGCAGACAAGGAGGGCTTCCTCCGCTCCCCCACCAGTCTGATTCAGACCATCGGGCGCGCCGCACGCAACGCCGACGGGCGGGTCATCATGTATGCCGACCATATTACCCCCGCTATGGACTATGCCATCACCGAAACCCAGCGTCGCCGGGAGCTTCAGCAGGCCTACAACAAGGCTCATGGCATTGTCCCCAAAACCATCATCAAGTCGGTGCGTGAGCTAATCGAGATTTCCCGCACCGTTGACGTGACACGAGACGGCAAGAAGCTCACCAAGAACGAGCGCGAGGCCGAGATCGCCCGTCTGGAAAAGGAAATGAAACAGGCCGCCAAGATGATGGAATTTGAATATGCCGCTGTCCTTCGAGATCAGATTATCAAGCTCCGCGGCAACTAGAAGGGAAGGTATCTAACCTATGGACAATCAGAACACCACACCGGTGCGCAGTACACCGCCGATTCAAACGCCGGAGGAAAAACGTGCCGAGCGCATGAAGTATCTAAAGCGTCAGCGCGCCATCCGCATGGGTGCCATTGCGTTGGCAATTGTGCTGTCCATCATCTCGCTGTGCGTCAGCTGCAGCACACGCCGCGCCGTTTCCGACCTTGCGGCCAAGCTGTCGGCCAAAAAGGCTGCTCAGGAGCAGCTCCTCGCTCAGGAGGCATCCGCCTCCGAGGAGGAAGTGCCGGCAGAAGTCACGCAGCTGCCCGACGGAGCTGTTTCCGTTACCCTGAGCTTCATCGGTGATGTCACCCTTTCTTCCAACGAGGGGGCGGACTATAGCGGCAGCTTTGAGGAATACTACGACAAATACGGAGACGGTTATTTTTTTCAGAACGTCAGGTCGATCTTTGAGGGGGACGATCTGACCATTGCCAATTTGGAAGGCACGTTTACCGCGTCCACAAACCGCACGGATAAACAGTGGACCTTCAAGGCTGATCCCTCCTATGTCAGTATTCTCACCAAGGGCGGCATCGACTGCGTCAATGTTGCCAACAACCACACCCATGATTACGGCGACGAGGGCTATGTGGATACCCTTGCGGCGCTGGACAATGCAGGCGTTTCCCGCTTCGGCGGCGATTACACCACCATCGTCGAGGTCAAGGGGATCAAAATTGGTTTCTCCGGCATCAACGAGTGTGACGATGGCATCGGCTGTAAAACCCAAGCCGTGGAAAATGTAAAGAAGCTCAAGGAAAACGGCGCACAGATCATCATCTGCTCCTTTCACTGGGGAGATGAAAATTCCTATACCCCCAGCGATGTACATACCGCACTGGCAAAGGCCGTCATTGACGAGGGCGCCGATCTTGTGATAGCGCACCATCCGCGGGTGCTTCAGGGGATCTCCACCTATAAGGGGAAATACATCTGCTACAGTCTGGGCAACTTCTGCTCCGGCGGCAACACGGAATGCCGGGATAAGGACACCATAATTTTCCAGCAGTCCTTTGTCCTGTTAAACGGTCAGGTACAGGATAATACAGACTATACCATCATCCCCTGCTCCATCTCCACGGAGACTACAGCCAATACCTTCTGCCCCACACCAGCCTCCGGAGACGATGCCCAACGGATTCTTACCAAACTATACGACATGAGCGCCCAGCTGGAGGGCGGCATCTCTTCCAAGGATACGGACCCCACCGGTTCCTCTCTGGAGGAAGCCGCGCCCTCTGCACCGGCCGCCTAAACACAGAAGCAGGCCTTCCGCCTGTATAGGAGCTGAATCATATTGCAGGATCAGATTATCATCAAAGGCGCACGCGAAAACAATCTCAAAAATGTGAACCTGACGATTCCGCGGGATAAGCTGGTGGTATTCACCGGTCTGTCAGGCTCCGGAAAATCCTCTCTGGCCTTTGACACCATCTATGCCGAGGGACAAAGGCGGTATGTGGAATCCCTTTCCTCCTACGCTCGCCAGTTTCTTGGACAAATGGACAAGCCGGATGTGGATTCTATCGACGGTCTTTCCCCCGCCATTTCCATCGACCAGAAAACCACCTCCCGGAATCCCCGCTCTACTGTGGGAACCGTAACGGAGATCTATGACTACCTCCGTCTGCTCTGGGCCAGAGTGGGTACGCCCCACTGCCCCAAGTGTGGAAAGGAGATCCGCCGTCAGAGCGTGGATCAGATCGTGGATCAGGTGATGACGCTGGAGGCGGGTACCCGGTTTCAGGTATTGGCTCCTGTAATCCGCGGAAAAAAAGGCGAGCATCAGAAGGTATTTGCCGATGCCAAGAAAAGCGGCTATGTCCGAGTTCGGGTAGACGGCAATCCCTATGATCTCAGTGATGAGATCACCCTCAGCAAGAGCAAAAAGCACAACATCGAAATCGTCGTAGACCGTCTGGTGATGAAGGAGGACATCGTCCGCCGTCTCACCGACTCCATTGAAACCGCTCTGCATCTCTCCGAGGGACAAGTCATGATTCATCTGGTCAGTACCGATGAAATTCTCCCCTTCTCCCAGAACTATGCCTGCGAGGACTGCGGTATCAGCCTGCCGGAGCTGGAGCCGCGGATGTTCTCCTTCAACAATCCCTATGGTGCCTGCCCCGGCTGCTCCGGTCTGGGCTATCAGCTGAAGGTAGATCCGGATCTCATTATGCCCAACCGCTCCCTGAGCATTTTGGAGGGCGGCATCATCGCCAGTGGCTGGGGCAATGCCAAAAATGACACCATCAGCAGGATGTACTATGAGGCGTTGGGACGGAAATATCGCTTCACGCTGGACACCCCGCTGGAAAAGCTCTCTGACGCCGCCATTGATGCGCTGCTTTACGGCACAAAGGGCGAAAAGCTCAAGCTGCAATATGACCGGGGCAACGGGAGAGGCACGCTGGAGCAGGCCTTCGAGGGCATTGTCAACAACCTCTCCCGCCGCTATAAGGAAACCCAGTCGGATTCCATGCGCCGGGAGCTGGAGGAATGCATGAGCTATCACCCCTGCCCGGACTGCCATGGGGACCGTCTGAGCCCCATCGTATTGGCCGTCACCGTGGGCGGGCTGAATATTATGGACTTCTGCAAGCTGTCCGTATCTCAGGCACTGGAGTTCATTGACAACCTGACCCTAACCGGCTCCCAGCAGATCATTGCGGAGCAGATTCTTCGTGAAATCCGTTCCCGGCTGAACTTTCTGCGGAGCGTGGGACTGGAATATCTGACCCTCAGCCGTGCCGCCGGTACCCTGTCCGGCGGTGAAAGCCAGCGCATTCGCCTTGCCACCCAGATTGGCTCCTCCCTGATGGGCGTACTGTATATTCTGGACGAGCCGTCCATTGGCCTTCACCAGCGGGACAACGACAAGCTGCTCCGCACCCTGCGGCAAATGGTGAATCTGGGCAACACCCTGATCGTGGTGGAGCATGACGAGGACACTATGCGTGCCGCCGACTATATTGTAGACGTCGGCCCCGGCGCAGGCGTTCACGGCGGTGAGATCGTTGCCGCCGGCAGTCTACAGGATATCATCGACTGCCCCCGCTCCATCACCGGGCAGTATCTCTCCGGGGCAAAAAAAATCCCCGTTCCCACAAAGCGCCGTCCCGGCGACGGCAGAGAGCTGAAATTCTTCGGCTGTGCCGAGAACAATCTCAAGGAGATCGATGTCTCCATTCCGCTGGGAACGCTGACCGTAGTCACCGGCGTTTCCGGCTCCGGAAAGTCCTCTCTGGTCAACGAGATCATCTATAAAAAGCTTGCCGCAGAGCTGAACCGCTCTCGCACCAAGTGTGGAAAGCTGCGTGCCTGCGAGGGCGTTGACCAGTTGGATAAGGTCATCTGCATTGACCAAAGCCCCATCGGGCGCACCCCCCGCTCCAACCCTGCCACCTATACCGGCCTGTTCGGCGATATCCGCGACCTGTTCGCTTCCACCGCCGAGGCCAAGGCAAAGGGCTACGGCCCCGGGCGTTTCTCCTTCAACGTCAAAGGCGGGCGCTGTGAGGCCTGCTGCGGCGACGGCCTTGTAAAGATCGAAATGCACTTCCTCCCGGATATCTATGTTCCCTGTGACGTGTGCAAGGGAAAGCGCTATAACCGGGAGACACTGGATGTTACCTACAAGGGCAAGAACATTTCCGATGTGCTGGAGATGACCGCCGACGAGGCCGTGGAGTTTTTTGAGAATCTCCCCCGGATTCGCCGGAAGATAGAGGCTCTGTGTCAGGTAGGTCTGGGCTATATCAAGCTTGGGCAGTCCTCCACTACTCTCTCCGGCGGTGAGGCTCAGCGGGTCAAGCTTGCCACAGAGCTGAGCCGGATCGCCACTGGCAACACCTTCTATATTCTTGACGAGCCGACCACCGGCCTCCATGTGGCGGATGTTCACCGGCTGGTAGAGGTACTTCAGGCCTTGGTGGATCAGGGCAACACAGTTCTGGTCATCGAGCACAATCTGGACGTCATCAAGGTGGCAGATCATCTCATCGACCTTGGCCCCGAAGGCGGTACCGGCGGCGGCACCGTGGTATGCACCGGCACTCCGGAGGAGGTTGCCACCTGCGAAAAGAGCTATACCGGTCAATATCTCCGCCCCATGCTGGAACGAGATGCAGAATAACATGAAACGCACGGCAGAACCGAAGCTGCCGTGCGTTTATTCTGCTCCTGTGTTTATTTTATGTCAACCAGATAGCTGCCGTCTGCGGTTTCCTGAATCGCCGCGCCGAAGAATGTCTCCATGGCGTCCACCAGATATCCGATATCCGCCGCTCCCGCCGTCTCGTTGGCAGAGTGCATCGCCAACTGGGCAAGCCCGATATCCACGGTTCTCACAGAAACCTGCGTCACTGACAATGCGCCCAGCGTGCTGCCGCCTGCCACATCGGAATGGTTGAAATAGCTCTGCACCGGGATCTCCTTTTTCCGGAGCATATCCAGCAGCAGCCCCGCAGATGCGCCGGTGGTGGCATAGCCGGTGCCGTATTTCACCACAACGCCGTCTCCCAGCTTGGGGCGGTTGGTTAGTGCTGCCTTCTCCGGATGATTGGGGTGAACACCGTGGGCATTGTCCGCCGACACCATCATACTGCCTGACAGCAGCCGGAGGTATTCCGCCTCGCCCATATCCCGCTCCAGGCAGATCCGCCGCAGCACATCGGGCAGCAGCGTGGACATGGCTCCCTGCGCCGTGGAGCTGCCGATTTCCTCATTGTCAAACAGGCACAGCACCGGTGTCTCCAGTGGTGCCTCCTGCCGCAGGAAGCCCTCCAACAGGCCATAGACGCACTGGAGATCATCCAGCCGCGGGCAGAGAATCAGCTCCCCCTCCGGCCCCAGTCTGGTACCCGTTTCCCGGTTGTAGACAAACAGATCCTGCGCCAGAATCTGCTGACGAGCCACGCCCAGCTCCTTTGCCGCCAGCTCCAGAATATCCACATTGCCCTTGCCCAGCAGAGGCATCAGATCCGTCTGAGCGGTGAGCTTCTTGCCTTCATTGACGGTTCGATCCATGTGGGGGGCAAGGCTGGGGATCACAAGAAGATCCTGCGCCAGATTCACCAACCGGGACTCTACGCCCTTGTCCGTAGATACCATCACACGCCCCGCCACGGAAAGCGGACGATCCAGCCATGTGGAGAGGATCATGCCGCCGTATTTGTTGGCATCCAGCTTGCTGTAGCCCTCCGCCTGCACAGTGGCGTTGTCCTTGAGCCGGAAGCAGGGGGAATCCGTGTGCGCCGCTGCGACCATAAAGCTGTGCAGTGTCTCCGGCATCCGAAACGCGATCAGGCTGGACTGGTTTCGGGTTACATAATATCCTTTTCCAGCCTCCAGTCTCCAATCCGCGCCCTCTGCCAGCCGGGTAAAGCCCGCCTGTTCCAGCCGCTGCGCCGCCGCAGCTACCACATGAAAGCAAGTCGGGCTTTCCGCGATAAACTCAAACAATCCCTGATTATAATCCTTCATAGGTACGCACTCCTTACGGATAGTAATTGATAAAGCCCTCCCGCTGCGGGATCCTGTCATACTCCATGCCATAGACCTGATTCAGCACCGTTCTGAGGGTATTGATTCCCGACAGTCCGGAAATATCCAGCTGCCTGCCGCCTGCATAGACGCAGTTTAGAATATTCTGCTGGTGGATCGTCTCCGTCTCCGGGTCATAGTCGTCTCCATACAGTTCTGCCAGATGGTAGCCCACCCGCGCACCGTGGTCGGACTGCAAAATGATTACGGCCGTGGGGTCGTGGGTCAAAATGCCGTCCACCGCAGTCAGAATGCGCTGGTTTACATATTGCAGCTGCCCCAGATAGTACTGCGGATCCCGCCAGTTGAGATGCTCCGAATACGGGACGGTTTTGCCCTCCGCGTCATAAATAAACCAGGTGTGAGGGCACTGCACATAGCCAAAGGTCACCGTCGGGCCGGTTCCTGTGTACTGCCATGCGTTTTCCATGGTATCCAGTGTCTCGTCCAGCAGCGTCTGATATTGATAATTGGCGCGCAGCTGGGGCATGCTGCCCTCCATCCACGTTCCCAACGGCGTATCCGGCAACAGACTGTTCTGATACAGATACAGCCCGATAGAGTCCGCCGCCTGTCCCTTGGTGAGATTGTTCGCACCATCGGTGTCCAGAAAATCATTATGGGAAATCACGTTGATCCCATATCCCAGCTTCTCAAACACCTGATACAGCACCGGGGTATTCCCGTCGCCGCTTTCAAAGGGCGGCACGTCATAGTCCAGCCCGTAGAGATCCGGCACCAGCTGCACCGTGGCGCAGGACTCCGTATTATAGCTGTCCGAAGAGCAGGAAAACCCCCGCTGCGTCAATGCGTCATAGAAGCCGCTGTTGTCAAAGCCATAGAAATATTCCAGCCCCTCCGGCCCGCTGTATTCATCATAGAGAAAATAATAAACATTGGGGAGGTCTTTTCCCGTCGATTCCGCCGCAGTAACCGGCTCTGAGGTGTCGCCCCCGCCGCCGGAGATCAGCTTCGGCACCGCCAGTGCACCACTGACCACACACAGCGCCGCAAACATCACCGTCAGCAGCACCAGCGGCACATGACACCGCCACTTCTTCATCAGAATCCCGGCACCGATTGCCAGCAGCACCACTGCGCAGACGCCCAGCACCAGAATGCCCGGCATCCACGGGAAGAAATGCCGCAGCCCGTTTTTCAGCAGGCCAAAATTCATCCACACCAGCAGGCATAAGCCGCTCAAAAACCCGGCGGCCTCCACCCGGCGCAGGATCGCCAGACACACCAGAAAGGCCAGCAGCCCCGCCGCCAGAAAGATGCCCCAGAAGATCAGCGCATCCTGAAACCGCGCCTCCGGCAGATTGGTGCTGTACTGAAACAGGCAGGGATACAGGCTCATCAGTGCCAGACAGCCCAAACTCAGCCCCCATGCGGGGCGTTTTTTTCTCAATTCCATCTTCCTTTCGCCGCCCGATGCGTTCATGGATCATAGCCCTCCGATTCATCATGAGGTGGATCCACCATCGGCATATGCATTCCAAATGCCTGATTCAGCACCGTGCGCAGGGTGTTGATCCCGGATTTTCCCTGAATATCCGCAGATTCTCCGGGCAGATATACGCAGTTGAGAACATTCTGCTGGTGATGTACGTCGTCCCGGCGGCTCTCCGCCGCCAGCCCATGGAGAGATGCATGATACAGCGTTCTCGCCCCATGATCTGACTGCAAAATGATGATTGCGCCGGGATCGTGCGACTGAATTTC
>CAJKSU010000037.1 GCA_905202605.1 uncultured Eubacteriales bacterium | reverse complement strand
CGTTGGCCATGACGACCGTCACGGCACCTACTTTGAGATGCTGGGCAACTTCTCCTTCGGTGATTACTTCAAGAACGAGGCCATTCACTGGGCCTGGGAGTTCCTGACCTCCCCCGAATGGGTGGGGCTGGATCCCAACCGCCTGTACCCCTCTGTGTTTGCGGGCAATGAAACCACCCCCGCTGATGATGAAGCCTTCCGCATCTGGAATGAGGAAATCGGCGTTCCTGCCGACCATATCTTCAAATTCGGAAAGGAGGATAACTTCTGGGAGCATGGCTCCGGCCCCTGCGGCCCCTGCTCCGAGATCTACTATGACCGGGGCGAAAAATACGGCTGCGGCCAGCCCGGCTGCACCGTCGGCTGCGACTGTGACCGGTATATGGAAGTCTGGAATGTGGTATTCTCCCAGTTCAACAACGATGGTCAGGGTCACTATACCGAGCTGGTACAGAAGAACATCGACACCGGCATGGGTCTGGAGCGTCTGGCAGTTGTCTGTCAGGACGTGGACAGCCTGTTTGATGTGGATACCGTCATGAACATCACCAATAAGGTCACCGAGATCACCGGCGCCACCTATGGTCAGAGCCACAGCATGGACGTGTCTCTGCGTGTCATCACCGACCACATCCGCTCCGCTACGTTTATGATCTGCGATGGTGTTCTGCCCTCCAACGAGGGCCGCGGCTATGTGCTGCGCCGTCTGCTCCGCCGGGCCGCCCGTCACGGTAAGCTTCTGGGCATCAACGAGCCGTTCCTGTATAAGGTCTGCGACACTGTGGTTCATGAGAACGAGGGGCATTACCCCGAACTGCGGGAGCGTCAGGCATATATCACCAAGGTCATCCGCGTGGAGGAGGAGAACTTCGACAAGACCATCGACGCTGGCCTGCGCATCTACAACGGCATGATCGAGGAGCATAAGGCCAAGGGCGAGACGGTGTTCTCCGGCGCTGACGCCTTTAAGCTCTATGATACCTACGGCTTCCCCATTGACCTGACCATCGAAATGGCTCAGGACGAGGGCATGACCGTGGATCAGGAGGCCTTCCAGAACCTGATGGAGGAGCAGCGTATCCGCGCCCGAAAGGCACGTGAGGCGCTGGGCGATCTGGCCTGGGCCGGTATTGATCTGGGCCTGGACGATAACAATCCCACCGTATTCACCGGCTATGATGAAAACCTCACCGGCGAGGGCAAAATTCTCGCCATTGTAACGGACGGTGAGCCCTGCTCCTCCATCCGTCAGGGCGAAGAGGGCATCATCGTGCTGGACCAGACCCCCTTCTATGCGGAAATGGGTGGTCAGTCCCCGGACGAGGGTACCATGACTCTGGGAGAAAACGTCTTTACCGTTACCAATGTCCAGAAGGACAAGGCCGGTAAGTACCTCCACTACGGCGTGATGGATCACGGCACCTTGGAGGTAGAGCAGACCGTTTCCACCGCCGTCAATCAGGAGCGCCGGAACGCCATTTCCCGTGCCCACTCCGCTACCCACCTGCTTCAGGCTGCGCTCCAGCATGTGCTGGGCGACCATGTGCATCAGGCCGGTTCTCTCAACGCCCCCGATCATCTCCGCTTTGACTTTACCCACTTCTCCGCCATCACCGAGGACGAGATCAAGTCCATTACCGAGTATGTCAACGACGCCATTCTGGCCGGTCTTCCCATCACCACCAAGGTCATGGGCATTGACGAGGCCAAGAAGGAGGGCGCAATGGCGCTGTTCGGTGAAAAGTACGGCAACACCGTCCGGGTTGTCTCCATGGGCGATATCTCCAAGGAGCTGTGCGGCGGCACGCACCTCACCAACACCGCAAAGGTCGGCTCCTTCGCCATCATCAGTGAAGGCTCCGTAGCCTCCGGCGTCCGCCGGATCGAGGCGCTGGTGGGCAAGGAGACGCTGCGTCTGGCTGCCGCCAACACCTTCCAGCTCCGGAAGGCAGCAGCCGCCATGAAGACCACCCCTCAGGATCTGATCTCTCATCTGGAGCAGGTCATCAAGGAGGGCAAGGAGCTGCGGCAGCAGCTGGATCAGATGCAGAGCAAGCTGCTGGCCAGCGATGCCGAGCGTTTCCTGTACGCTGCCAAGAAGGTAGAGGGTCTGAACGTCATCACCACCACCCTTTCCTCCATGAGCGCAGGCGCCCTGCGGAAGATCGGCGATATGCTCCGGGATAAGGACGAGAGTGTGGTCGCTGTGCTGTCCTCCGTGTCCGACGATAAGATCACCTTTAATGCGGTCTGCGGCAAGAAGGCCGTGGCTGCCGGCATCAAGGCTGGCGACCTGATCCGCACCGTTACCGCCATCACCGGCGGTTCCGGCGGTGGCAAGCCCGATTCCGCCATGGGCGGCGGTAAGGATCCCCTTATGCTGGACAACGCCCTTGCCGTAGTGGATAACTTTGTATCTGAGCATGTAAAGAAATAAGGAGGCAAAACCATGGAAGACTGCATTTTCTGCAAAATCATGGCGGGGGAAATTCCCACCACCAAGGTCTATGAGGACGAGCTTTGCTTCGCCTTCAAGGATATCGAGCCGCTTGCTCCCATGCATTTTCTGGTGATTCCCAAGCAGCACATTGCGTCCGCTGCGGAGATCGGCCCGGAAATGGCTCCTGTCGTCGGTCACATCTATGAGGTCATCGCCAAGCTCAGCCGTGAGATGGGCTTCTCCGAGGGCTTCCGTGTGGTCACCAACTGCGGTGCGGACGCCGGTCAGACTGTGCATCATCTGCACTTCCACGTGCTGGCGGGCAAGACGCTGGGCAGCTTTAACTAATGTTCTCTGTAAGGAGTCGGGGCGTTGCTCCGGCTCCTTTTTCGCCCCGTGCCGCACTCGACATTTCCTGCGGAACGTGATACAATGGGTGTTACATTTGGAAGGGAGGCTTCCCCATGGCAGGCTGGAAAAGCAAGGGCCCGGACGGGTATCAGCAATTTAAGGACATTATGAAATCCGGGAATTGGGGGCGGCTTTATATCTTCCACGGGGAGGAAAGCTATCTGATCCAGAGCTGCCGCTCCACCCTGCGAAAAAAGCTTGTTTCCGGCCCCACCGAGGAATTCAACTTTCATCCCTTCCATGCGGAGAACTGGGACATCGACGAATTCGCAGCCGCAGTGGACGCCATTCCCATGATGGCGGAGCATTCACTGGTGGAGGTTTCCGACATCGACCTTTTCTCTATGAAGGAAGCCGACCGAAACCAGATGGCGGCAATCCTGTCGGATATCCCGGACTACTGCACCGTTCTGTTTCTCTATGATGCGGTGGCCTGGAAGCCGGATAAGCGGCTGAAAAAGCTCTGGGGAGCCATTGACAAAGCCGGCGTTGTGCTGGAAATGGACAAGCAGCCGGAAAATACGCTGGTGGCCTGGATTGCGCGGGAGCTTTCCCGCGCTGGGAAAACCATGAGTGACCGGCTGATCCGCTATCTGATTCTCCAGACCGGCGGCTCCATGACCGTGCTTTCTGTGGAGTTGAGCAAGCTGGTGTGCTATTCCGATCAGCACGAGCTGACCAAAACCGATATTGACGATGTGGTCATTCCGGTGCTGGAGGCGGCGATCTTTGATATCACCAAGGACATCGGCGCGCGGAACTTTGACAGCGCACTGGAGCGGATGCGGGATCTCCTCCGGCAGGACACCGAGCCGATCATGATCGCCGCAGTCATCGGGCGGCAGCTGCGGCAGATGTATGCCGCCAAGGTGCTCTCTGAGCACGGGAAGGACGCCTTTTCCCTCAAGCAGCTCTATGGCATCCCCGATTTTGCCGCCAAGGAAGTCTATCTGCAGGCCAAGGGCTATAAAAAGGAGCAGCTGCGGCTGGGCATGCAGCTCTGCGCCGAAACGGACTACGCCATGAAAACCTCCATTAGCAGCGCCGAAACCCTGCTGCAAACCATGGTGCTGCGGCTGGGGCATCTGGAGGCGGTTTCATGATCCGCATTCAGGAGGCCATTTTAGTGGAGGGGCGCTATGATAAGAATGCCCTTTCTCAGCTGGTGGATACCACCATCTTTGAAACCGGCGGCTTCGGCGTGCTCAAGGATCGGGAAAAGCTTGAATTTCTGCGGCAGGTAGCCTTAAAGCGCGGGCTTGTGATTTTTACCGACAGCGACGGTGCGGGCTTTGTGATCCGGAATCGGCTGAAAAGCCTTCTCCCGCCCCACACGCTGTTTCAGGCGTATATTCCCCAGATTCCGGGCAAGGAGAAGCGGAAGCAGAAGCCCGGAAAGGAGGGGCTTCTGGGGGTGGAGGGCATGACCCCGGAGGTGCTGCTTTCCGCCCTGCGGCGCAGCGGCGCGCATATTCTGGGAGAGGATACCCCCGCCCTCGCCGGAGGCATCACCCGTCAGGAGCTCTATGCATGGGGGCTGATGGGCGGCCCGGACAGCAGCCGAAAGCGGGATATGCTCAAGCGGCACTTCGGCCTTCCCTCCCATTTGGGAACCTCCGGTTTTTTGGATGCGCTGAATCTGATCGCCTCCCGGCAGGAGATTCAGGCACTGCTGGATGCTCCGGAATCCGCGCCATAACGCTCTCCCGCGTTCGGGCGGCTGCTCCTGCCCGGATGCGGGAATTTTTGCAGTCGGAACCGCCCCACTCCGCTTGACAAACCTCCCTAAAGTATTGTATGATACCTTACGGTCATACAACTGACGGAAGTGGAAGAACCACATGGAGTATGACTCATCGAATGCCGACCGTCTGGGCGCCTGCCCTGGGACGAGTGCGGCATTTTTCGTTTTCGCCTCCGGGAATTACTATGGCAGCACCGTGTAAGCGTATCTTTCCCGACTTACGCGGTTTTGCCCCACAAAAAGGAGCATGCATATGAAGATCATTGACCTGACCGAATACCTGCGGGCGCATTCCTACCCCGGCAGAGGCATTTTGCTGGGACGCAGCGCCGACAACAAGAGCGCTGTCATCGCCTATTTCATCATGGGACGCAGCGCCAACAGCCGGAACCGTGTGTTCACTCCGGTCACGGAGGACAACGGCATTATGACCGAGGCCTATGACCCCAGCAAAATGGAGGATCCCAGCCTGATCATCTATCATCCCGTGCGCTATGTGGAGAAAACCGGCGATACCGTAGTCACCAACGGCGATCAGACTGACACTGTCCGGGACGGTATCCTTGATGGCAAGGCCTTTGCTCAGGCGCTGAGAGTCCGCTGCTTTGAGCCGGATCCCCCCAACTATACCCCCAGAATTTCCGGCCTTTTGCATCAAAACGGCGCCTTTGCGCTTTCCATCTTAAAGAGTGCCGACGGCGATCCCACCTGCAACAACCGCTATTTCTTCGGCTATGACAATCCCCTCCCCGGCGAGGGTCGGTTCATCCACACCTATCAGGAGAACCAGAATCCCCTGCCCTCCTTTGAGGGTGAGCCGCGCCGTGTGGCGATTACCGCCCCCGACGCCGATACCCTTGCCGCTGAAATCTGGGAAAACCTCAACGAGGACAATAAGGTATCACTGTTCGTCCGGTATATCGATCTGGAAACCGGCAAGACCACCGACAAGATCATCAACAAGAACGTTTGAGCGGAGGATGACAATGAAAGAACTTGCACTGAAATACGGCTGCAACCCCAACCAGAAGCCCTCCCGGCTGTTTATGGAGGATGGCAGCGACCTGCCGGTGACCGTACTCAATGGCCGCCCCGGCTATATCAACTTTATGGACGCCTTCAACAGCTATCAGCTGGTAAAGGAGTTGAAGGAGGCAACAGGATTGCCCGCCGCCGCCAGCTTTAAGCACGTTTCCCCTGCAGGCGCAGCCGTGGGTCTGCCCCTCTCCGAGGTGGAAAAGCAGATCTATTTTGTAGAGGACACGCAGGAGCTTTCCCCCATCGCCTGCGCCTATATCCGCGCCCGCGGTGCAGATCGTCTGTGCTCCTACGGTGACTGGGCGGCGCTGTCCGATGTGTGCGACGCCGCCACCGCCTCCTATTTAAAGGCCGAGGTGTCCGACGGCATCATTGCCCCCGGCTATACGGAGGAAGCTCTTTCCATTCTAAAAACCAAGAAGAAGGGCAGCTACAACGTAATAAAGATCGACCCCGATTATGTCCCCGATCCGCTGGAGCGCCGGAGAATCTATGGCGTGACCTTTGAGCAGGGCCGGAATAACCTGAAAATCACCAAGGATGACCTTAATAACATCGTTTCTCAGAACAAAGCGCTGCCGGAGAGCGCAAAAATCGATCTGGTCACCGCGCTCATTACCCTGAAATACACCCAGTCCAACTCCGTCTGCTATGTCAAGAACGGTCAGACCATCGGCGTGGGCGCAGGCCAGCAGAGCCGCATCCACTGCACCCGTCTGGCAGGCAACAAGGCGGACAACTGGCTGATCCGTCAGCATCCCAAGGTGCTGGGCCTCCAGTTTGTAGATGGCATTCGCCGTCCGGATCGGGACAACGCCATTGACGTCTACACCTCCGATGAGTACGAGGACGTACTGGCAGAGGGCGTGTGGCAGCAGACCTTCAAGGTCAAGCCCGAAGTCCTCACCGCCGAGGAGAAAAAGGCATGGATCGCCCAGCAGAGCGGCGTATCCTGCGGCTCCGACGCATTCTTCCCCTTTGGCGACAACGTAGAGCGGGCAAAGAAATCCGGCGTTTCCTATATTGCGGAGCCGGGCGGCTCCATTCGGGACGACAACGTAATCGCCGCCTGCGATAAGCACGGCATCGTGCTGTGCTTCACCGGAAACAGACTGTTCCATCACTAATCCTGGTTGCGTAACCTGAAAGGATGTAGATCAATGAAAGTACTTGTAGTCGGCTCCGGCGGACGGGAGCATGCCATCTGCTGGGCCCTGAAAAAAAGCCCCAAAGTCACGGAGCTCTACTGCGCCCCCGGCAACGGCGGTATTGGAGAAATTGCTCAGTGCGTCGATATGAAAGCCACCGACATCCCCGGCATGGTGGCGTGGGCAAAAGAAAACGGCATGGATTTTGTCATGGTCGCGCCCGACGATCCCCTCGCCATGGGCATGGTGGATGCGCTGGAGGCCGCTGGGATCCGTGCCTTCGGCCCCCAGAAGAACGCCGCTATCATTGAGGGCAGCAAGGCGTTCTCCAAGGAGCTGATGAAGAAATACAGTATCCCCACTGCGGAATACGCCGTATTCACCGACAAGGATCAGGCTCTCGCCTATGTGGAAGAAAAGGGCGCACCCATTGTGGTAAAATGCGACGGCCTTGCGCTGGGCAAAGGCGTTGTAGTGGCCCAGACGTTGGATGAGGCCAAGGAAGCCGTGGTCAACATGATGGAGAACAAGGCCTTTGGCGAAGCAGGTGCAAAGGTGGTCATTGAGGAATGCATGACCGGCCCTGAGGTGACTGTATTGGCCTTTACCGACGGAAAAACCATCGTTCCCATGCCCTCCTCTCAGGATCACAAGCGTGCTTACGATGGAGACGAAGGCCCCAACACCGGCGGCATGGGCGCCATTTCCCCCTGCCCCAACTATACCCCTGATCTGGCAAAGATCTGCATGGACACCATCTTCCTGCCCACCGTTAAGGCGCTGAACGCCGAGGGGCGCACTTTTCAAGGCGTCATTTACTTCGGCATGATGCTAACCCCCAATGGCCCCAAGGTGGTGGAGTACAACGCCCGGTTTGGCGATCCGGAGTGTCAGGCGGTGCTTTCCCTGCTGGAAACCGACCTGATGGACATTCTGGAGGCCTGCGTGGACGGCACCCTCGATCAGGTGGATGTGAAATTCAAGGACGCTGCCAGCTGCTGTCTGGTGCTGGCCTCCGGAGGCTATCCCGTGGCCTATGAAAAGGGCAAGGAGATCACCGGCCTCGACCATGTCAAGGACGCAGTGGTATTCCACGCCGGTACCAAAAAGCAGGACGGAAAGTTCCTGACAAACGGCGGACGTGTTCTGGGTGTAACCGCAGTCGCTCCCACCCTGCGGGAGGCTGTTGTAAAGGCATATGCCGCCGCAGGCCCCATTTTCTTTGAGAAAATGCACTTCCGGAAGGATATTGGCTACCATATCCTTGACGTGAAGTAAAAAATGGATTAAACTATTCGGGTGAGCAGTTGATTCCGCTCACCCGAATTTCGTAACAGGAGAGGACATTATGGAAAGAACACTGATTTCTGAGATTTTTGCCGATCCCAAGTCCTTCGATAAGGCGCAGGTAACCGTGGGCGGCTGGATCCGCACCATGCGCGCCCAGAAGACCTTTGGCTTTATTGAGCTGAACGACGGCAGCTATTTTAAGAGCCTTCAGGTGGTATTTGAGGATGGCATTGTTGAGAACTATAAAGATATTGCCAAGCAGAATGTGGGTGCTGCCCTGATCGTCGGTGGTACGCTGGTATACACCCCCGATGCCAAGCAGCCCATTGAGCTGAAAGCCTCGGTCATCACAGTAGAAGGGGCTTCTACTCCGGACTACCCGCTCCAGAAAAAGCGCCACAGCATGGAGTATCTCCGTACCATCGCCCATCTGCGCCCCCGGACCAACACCTTCTCAGCGGTGTTCCGTGTCCGCTCCGTGGCAGCCTATGCCATTCATCAGTTCTTTCAGGAGCAGGGCTTTGTGTATATCCACACTCCCATCATCACTGCCTCCGACTGCGAAGGCGCCGGTGAGATGTTCCGGGTCACTACGCTGGATCTCACCAACATCCCCCAGAACGAGGACGGCTCCGTAGATTATACGCAGGACTTCTTTGGCAAAAGCGCAAACCTCACGGTTTCCGGTCAGCTGAATGTGGAGTCCTTTGCGCAGGCCTTTGGCAACGTCTACACCTTTGGCCCCACCTTCCGTGCAGAAAATTCCAACACCCAGCGCCATGCCGCCGAGTTCTGGATGATCGAGCCGGAAATGGCCTTTGCCGATCTCTCCGACTATATGGACAACGCCGAGGCCATGATCAAGTTCGTGATCAAGACCGTGCTGGAGAAATGCCCTCAGGAGATGGAGTTCTTCGGAAAATTCGTGGATAAGGAGCTGCTGCCCCGGCTCCAGCATGTCAAGGACAGTGATTTTGTCCGAGTTTCCTACACCGAGGCGGTGAAGCTGCTTCAGGAGTCCGGCGCAAAGTTTGACTATCCCGTGTCCTGGGGCTGCGACCTCCAGACCGAGCATGAGCGCTATCTCACCGAGCAGCTGTTCAAGAAGCCCGTGTTCGTCACTGACTATCCCAAGGAGATCAAGGCCTTCTATATGCGCCAGAACGATGACGGGAAGACCGTCGCCGCTGCCGACTGTCTGGTTCCCGGCATTGGAGAAATCATTGGCGGCAGTCAGCGCGAGGAGCGTCTTGAGTTGCTGGAAACCCGCATGAAGGAGCTGGGTCTCAATCCAGAGGACTACTGGTGGTATCTGGATCTCCGCCGCTATGGCTCCACCCACCATGCCGGCTACGGTCTGGGCTTTGAGCGGCTGGTGATGTATCTCACGGGTATGAGCAACATCCGTGACGTACTGCCTCATCCCAGAACCGTAGGCAACGCAGATTTTTAAGGCAACACCACATAATTGCGTCTTCGGATTCTGACGGATTCTTTCCGCCAGAAATGCGCCCAAAAACCTTGAAATACACAAAGTATTCCTGCGGTTTTCCACCTTTTTCTGACGAAAATTCTCTCGTCAGACTCTCTCGCCGAATGATGCGGTATTGCCTAAGCTTTCCCATGCAGATTCTTACAGGTCGGAAAACCATTTCCGACCTGTTTTCTCTCCATTTTCACCAGTTCTGCCCCCGGATCATTTGCAAGTTTGTAGAGATTTTCTTTCATTTTCCTTCTGGACAGATGGGGTTTTCTCTGATACAATAGTCCGGTACTGAAGCAGAGTAGCTTTTCTGCCTTCAGAATGACTGCAAAGGATGTTGCCATCTATGAAAACGCCGTTTGTTACAAAGGCTCAACTTCAGGAAATCGTAAAAGCCTACCCCACTCCCTTCCACATCTACGATGAAAAGGGCATCCGCGAGAATGCCAGAAAGGTCATGCAGGCTTTTTCATGGAATCCCGGATTTAAAGAATATTTTGCCGTAAAGGCCACCCCCAATCCCACCATCTTGAAAATCCTCCGGGAGGAGGGCTGCGGCACCGATTGCTCCTCTCTCACGGAGCTGATGATGTCTGACCGCTGCGGCTTCACCGGAAGCGAGATCATGTTCTCCTCCAATGAAACCCCCGCCTGTGAATTCAAGCTGGCTGCCAAGCTGGGAGCTACCATCAATCTCGACGATTTTACCCACATTGACTTCTTAAAGGACACCATCGGGTATATCCCCAAAACCATCTCCTGCCGGTATAATCCCGGTGGTGTGTTCCAGCTGTCCTCCTCCAAGGAGGGCTTTCAGGTCATGGACACCCCCGGCGATTCCAAGTATGGCTTCACCACCCAGCAGCTCTATGAGGGCTTTAAGAAGCTCAAAAGCATGGGTGCAAAGCACTTTGGCATTCACTCCTTTCTGGCCTCCAATACCATCTCCAACGACTATTACCCTACGCTGGCAGGCATCCTGTTCAAGCTGGCCGTGGATCTTCAGGAGAAAACCGGCTGTCACATTGACTTCATCAACCTCTCCGGCGGCGTCGGCGTTCCCTATCGCCCGGATCAGCAGGAAAACGACATTTTTGCCATCGGCGAGGGCGTTCGGAAGCAGTTCGAGGAGATTCTGGTTCCCGCTGGCATGGGAGATGTAAAGCTGTTTACCGAAATGGGTCGGTTTATGCTGGCGCCCTACGGCGCGCTGGTCACCACCGCCACCCACGAAAAGCACACCTACAAGGAATACATCGGCGTGGACGCCTGCGCCGCCAACCTGATGCGCCCCGCCATGTACGGCGCATACCACCATATCACGGTCATGGGCAAGGAGCATGCCCCCTGCGACCACAAGTATGACGTGGTAGGCGGCCTGTGCGAGAACAATGATAAGTTCGCCATTGACCGGATGCTGCCGAAGATCGACAAGGGCGACCTGCTCTACATCCACGACACCGGCGCCCACGGCTTCTCCATGGGCTACCAGTACAACGGGCGGCTCCGCAGCGCCGAGCTGCTGCTGAAAGAGGACGGAACTGTAGAACTGATCCGCCGTGCCGAGACCCCCGATGACTATTTCGCCACGCTGGTGTGGTAATCAGCCGTGGGATTCGCAGGCGCGGTACATGTGCAAACTAGCAAACGAGATTCGGAGCGTCGTCTGGCTCCGAATCTCGTCTTTTTCTCTATAACCGGCTGCTCAGGCTTCTCCACGCTGGCGCATGGCCCACACCTTGAGCAGTCCCGCCGCCGTTTTGGCGTCCCGGATGGTGCCGTCCAGAATCATGGTCACCAGTTCCTCCAGCGGATACTTCACAAGATCCAAAAATTCGTCCTCATCCGGATGCACCTGAGTCCTGTATAGGCCGGTAGCCAGATACAGATGGATCACTTCGGTATCATAGCCCACCGTGGGATAGATGGGATGGAGATCTTCAAAATGCTCCGCTCTGAGGCCGCACTCCTCCTCCAGCTCCCGCACTGCCGCCGTAAAGGGATCCTCCCCCGGCTCCAGCTTCCCTGCGGGAATCTCCAGCAGCTCCCGTCCCATGGGATAGCGGAACTGCCGTACCAGATAGACATTCCCATTTCCATCTACCGGAACAATGGCAGCGCCGCCGTGGTGGTGTACCATCTCCCGGAGCGCCTGCTTTCCGTTTTCCAGCTCCACCGTGTCCTGTGTCACGGTGATGATCCGCCCCTGATAAATCAGCTCGGAGCAGAGCTTTTTCTCTGTATGTGCCATGCTTTCTTTCCCCCTGCTGTGTTCTTTGCTGTCAGTATAGCCCCGGACACGGAAAATGTCAAATGCCGCCGCACCGGTGCTTTTCGGGTCTGCATCCCCACAGTCATTCTTGCAACAGAAGCCGTTCTATGGTATAATTCAAAAGATAATACCAATCGCGCCGAACCGTAAGCTTTCGCCGTATCAGTCTTGCTTTCATTCGGTCAATCCCGCCGGAATTCCCGGCGATTGGAGGGAATACCATGGGTGAACTACCCCATTTCAGAACCGCCGTAGGCGGCTTCCATAAGGGTGACGTATCCGAGTACATCGCCAAAACCGCCCAGACCCATCAGGCGCAGCTTCAGGAAAAGGAGCAGGAGATCGAGCGTCTCCGTGCCCGGATTGAAACTCTGGAGCAGGCTGCGCAGAATGAAGAAGCAGCCATTGCCGCCATGGAGCAGCCTCAGGACAGCCCTGAAGCCAATGCCCCTCAGGGTGAACCAATCAGCCAACTGGAGCTGGAGGCCTATCGCCGGGCTGAGGCTGCCGAGCGCATTGCCGCTCAGCGGGCGAAAAAGCTCTATGAGGCGCTGGGGGGCATCTGCCAGTCCGCCCAGCAGCAGCTGGATACCGCAGACGCCGCCGCCCGAAATACCATTACCGCCATCGAAGTACAAATTCAGAGTCTGGAAAACAGCTGTGACACACTGACTGCCGCACTGGCAGCGGCACGGCAGCAGCTGAGCGACATGGACATCATGATTCCGGACCCTGCCGAAGGATTGGAGGAGGCATAATATGAGCCAGTTCAAGCTTCACACCTCCGAACTAAAGGCCGCCATCCCGGAGCTGAAGGCCGGAGATCGGCTGTTGCTGTCCGGAACCGTCTACACCTCCCGTGACGCGGCGCACAAGCGCATCTTTTCCCTGCTGGATCAGGGGCAGCCCCTTCCTTATCCGCTGGAAGGCTCCGTGATCTACTATGCCGGGCCTACCCCGGCGCAGAAGGGCATGGCGGTCGGCTCCTGCGGCCCCACCACCTCCTCCCGTATGGATCCCTATGCCCCCCGGCTATTGGATCTTGGTCTGACCGCCATGATCGGCAAGGGCGAGCGCAGTCAGGCCGTGATCGACGCCATCGTGCGCAACCAGAGCGCCTATTTCTGCGCCGTGGGCGGCGCGGGCGCGCTGATCGCCTGCTGCATCAAGGAGGCGACGGAGATCGCGTTCCATGATTTGGGCTGTGAATCCGTTAAGCGCTTTACCATTGAAGACCTCCCGGTTTTCACCGCCATCGACTGCCATGGCAGCAGCATTTTTGTAGAGGGCCGGAAGGAATTCCAGCAGCTCTGACCGAACAAAAGAGAGAAAAGGAGCGTTCATATGAACTTCTGTATTTCCACCGACAGCGGCGCAGACCTCCCCGTTTCCTATTGCAATGCCCATGACATCACCGTGCTTCCCCTTGGCTTTACCATTGAGGGGAAAACCTATCACGGTGCGGAGGCCATGGACAACAAGACCTTTTACAATATGCTCCGGAACGGGGCGCTTCCCACCACCTCCGCCGCCAACCCGGAGGACACCGCCGCACTGTTCCGCCAGTTTTTAGCGGAGGGCAAGGATCTCCTCCACATTGCGTTCTCCTCCGGCCTGTCCAGCACCTGTGACGCCGCCCGCATTGCGGCGCAGATGGTGCAGGAGGAATATCCGGAGCGCAGCGTTATTGTGGTGGATTCCCTGTGCGCCTCCATGGGGCAGGGCTTTCTGGTGCATCAGGCGGTCAAGCTTCGGGACGCGGGCGAGACGCTTGCGGACACCGCGAAGAAGATCACGGATATGCGGCTGAATGTGGTGCATAATTTTACCGTAGATGACCTTGGGCATCTCCACCGGGGCGGACGGGTCAGCAAGGCCACCGCCGTGGTTGGCACCATGATGGGCATCAAACCCATCCTCCATGTGGACGATGAGGGGCATCTGACCTCCGTGGGCAAGGCGCGGGGCAGAAAGGCCTCTATCAAGGCTCTGGCGGATCGCATGGAGCAGCAGATGAAGGGCTTTGACAACCCGGAGGTCTTTATTTCCCATGGCGACTGCCAAGAGGATGCCGAAACGCTGGCAGAGATGGTGCGCAGTCGGTTCGGCATTCAGGATATCATGATCGACTACATCGGGCCTGTGATCGGCACCCATTCCGGTCCCGGGACGCTGGCTCTCTATTTCTTTGGCAGCCCCAGATAATCATCCGGGCGCAATGGCTCAGGAGGGAGGCTTTTTTATGAAGCTATACGGCACGTTTCGATATTACGCCAAGCAGTTTAGCAGCTATCATATTTCCACCTATGCCGCCAGTGCCTCCTTCTTTATCATCACAGCGATTTTCCCATGCCTGATGCTGATTCTGTCGATCATCAGCTGTACGTCCTTTGATATGCAGGAATTTCTGGACATGATGGCTTCCCTGCTGCCCGGCAGCTTTCAGGGACTGTTTTATACCGTGTCTGAGGACATTCTGACCACCTCTGTCACCGCCCTGTCGGTTTCTCTGGTGGTCACCCTCTGGACGGCAGCAAAGAGCATGCTTGGGCTGATGGATGGTCTCAATGCCATCGCCGATGTGAACGACACCCGGAACTTTATCTTCAAACGCATTATCTGCATCGGCTATATGTTGATTCTCATTGCCGGGCTTCTGTTCAATCTGGGTCTGCGGGTCTTTGGCCAGCATATTCTGGCGCTGCTCCAGCACAATGTGCCCCGGCTGGCGCACATGTTTTCCTCCCTGATGGAATTCCGCGGCCTGACCCTGTACATAATTATGGCGCTGGTCTTTGTGCTGATTTACACGTTTTTCCCTAACAAAAAAATGCGCTTTTATATGCAGCTCCCCGGTGCGCTGTTTACCTCATTGGCATGGATGATCTTCTCTGAGGTTTTCTCCATCTACGTCAACCACTTCTCCACCTTTTCCACCCTGTACGGCTCTCTGGGTGTGATCATTCTGGTGATGCTGTGGCTTTATTTCTGTATGTCCATCGTCTTTATCGGTGCGGTCATCAATCGAGTCTATCCCAGTATCTTTTGGCGGATGTTCGTTGTCCTGCGGCACCGCAGAGGGCAGAAAAAGCAGCGGTCCAATGCCGCTGACGTCCCCAAGGAACCTTAATCAGATCACAGAAAATCCCTTGAAGCAAATTACTGCCTCAAGGGATTTTTCGTTATTCTGCCTGTCCGGTGAGTCGGTTCGTCTCCTCGATGACCCAGTCCTCACTCTGGCGCATGGCCTCAATGGTGCGGGTCAGCAGGTCGTCCAGCGCCCAGCCCAGCATTTCCGCGCCGTGCTCGATCACCTGACGGCTGCATCCCGCTGCGAACTTCTTGTCCTTGTACTTCTTTTTCAGGCTTTTCAGCTCAAGATCCTTGGTGGATTTGGAGGGGCGCATTTTGATCACTGCGCCGATCAGTCCCGTGAGCTCGTCGGTGGCATAGAGTACCTTCTCCATCTCATGCTCCGGTGCAATGTCGCAGCAGATGCCGTAGCCATGGCTGCCCACCGCATGGATCAGCCTGGGATCCAGCCCCAGCTCGGTCATGATCGCCATTTCCTTGACACAGTGCTGCTCCGGATACATCTCAAAATCCAGATCGTGGAGCAGTCCTACGGTCCGCCAGAAGGCCTTTTCCTCCCCATAGCCCAGCTGGTCGGCAAAAAAGCCCATGACGGCCTCCACCGTGACCGCGTGCTGAATGTGAAAAGGCTCCTTATTATACTGCTGGAGCAGTGCCAGCGCCTCTGTCCGTTCCATTGAAAAACCTCCCAATTGCGTTCTTTCTTGACACCCGCCGGAAAGCTGCGGTGCGTTTTATTGGCATTATTATAATTCCGGTTTTCCGGAAAGTCAACAATTATATATAATTCCAATATGATTAGTATGTTTGGCTTTTCCATAAAACCTTCGACAAATCATCCTTTTTGTGTTATATTTGCAGTGTTATTTCACTTTTCAATTCGTTTAAGGAGGAATACACCATGGAAAAAGCAAAGGTATACTGGACGGACTTCCGGACGCAGGCCTTTGGAGACGGACTTCCTGCCAAGCTGCAAAAGCTGATGCGGAAGGCCGGCATTGCGAACATTGACATGGACGGAAAATTTGTCGCCATTAAGCTGCACTTCGGTGAGCTGGGCAACATCAGCTACCTCCGCCCCAACTATGCCCGTGCCGTGGTCGATCTGGTAAAGTCTCTGGGCGGCAAGCCCTTCCTCACCGACTGCAACACCATGTACCCCGGCAGCCGCAAGAATGCGCTGGAGCATTTGGAATGCGCCTGGCAGAACGGCTTTACGCCCCTGACCGTCGGATGTCCCATTCTCATCGGCGACGGACTCAAGGGAACCGATGATATTGCTGTGCCGGTTCAGGGCGGCGAATACGTAAAGGAAGCAAAGATCGGACGCGCCATCATGGACGCTGACGTTTTCATCTCCCTGACCCACTTTAAAGGTCATGAAATGACCGGCTTCGGCGGCGCCATTAAGAATATTGGTATGGGCTGCGGCTCCCGCGCCGGAAAGACCGAGCAGCACTCCAGCGGCAAGCCCCATATTGATCCCGCAAAGTGCCGGGGCTGCCGTCGATGTCAGAGAGAGTGCGCCAACGAGGGGCTGGTCTATGACCGCGCCGCCCGGAAGATGTCTGTGGATCAGACCCACTGCGTGGGCTGCGGCAGATGCCTTGGCGCCTGCAACTTTGACGCCATCGCCTTTGACAATGATAACGCCAACGAGGTGCTCAACTGCCGCATGGCAGAGTACACCAAGGCCGTGCTGGATGGACGCCCCAACTTCCATGTGTCTCTGATTGTGGACGTCTCCCCCAACTGCGACTGCCACTGTGAAAACGACGCGCCCATTCTGCCCAACATCGGCATGTTCGCGTCCTTTGACCCGCTGGCGCTGGATCAGGCCTGTGTGGATGCCTGCACCGCCGCCGCCCCCATTCGGAGCAGTCAGCTGGGCGATAACATGGCAAAGCCCGACTTCATCGACTACAAGGATCCCTTCACCAACTCCGCGCCGGAATCCGAGTGGAAGAGCTGTCTGGCACACGGCGAGAAAATCGGTCTCGGCACCCGTGACTATGAGCTGATCCGGGTATAACCCGTCACAGAGGAAACGGTCTGCTGCAATGTACCGCAGCAGACCGTTTTTATTCAGTGTTCCCGCGCTTCCCTGCGGTAAAGCGCCGCCCGACAGCGTCCTGCTGCCGGGCGGCATTCTCTATGCATGGTTCTTTATTCATCAATCCAGCTGTCGTCATAGGGATCCCCCGTGGACGTAAACTGCTCCGGATACTCCCGCATCAGCTCGATCGCCGACGCCGTTAGTTCAAAGCCGTTGTTATAGCCCACGCTGTAGAATTCCCCCGACGAAAGCGCCTGATGGAAGATGAAGCGGTATTGCTCCCTGCTCACCGAATTGCCGTCCACCTCGAACCGGTACCGCTCCTCCTCGGACATAT
>CAJKSU010000036.1 GCA_905202605.1 uncultured Eubacteriales bacterium | reverse complement strand
CTTTCGGCAGCTGAGCTGAGGGATGCTCATGCGCTGTGGCCATGCCGGAATTCGTTTTCTCACAGGGCGTTTCACTCCTTCGTCCGAAAATTGTGACTTGCATCTCCCCATGCTTTTGTATTATGATGAAGAAAACAGCATTTGGAGGGCGAAACATGAACTTTACACAGATCAATTACTTTCTGACCGTTGCAAAATGTCTTAGCTTTACCAAGGCCGCAAATCTTCTGTACGTCTCTCAGCCTGCGCTGAGCCGCCAGATTATCATGATGGAGGATGAGCTGGGGGTGAAGCTCTTTGACCGCAATAACCGCAGTCTCCAGCTTACGCCGTCGGGGCGGGTGATGGAGGAGGAACTGAACACCATCTTTCTCAAATACAAAGGTGCGGTAACCAAGGCAAAAGCTGCGGCGACCAACCTCACCTCCATGCTGCGGGTCGGCATTCTGGACGGGATTGCCGTGGAGGATCTGCTGTCCGCCCCGCTCCGGGAAATGCAGCAGGATCACCCGAACATCGAGGTGGCGCTGTTCTCCTTTGGCTATGAGGAGCTGGTGTCCCGGCTCTATGACGGAAGGCTGGATCTGATCTTTACCCGAAAATTCGACGTAGAGCAGCGCAATGACATCGAATATCGGATCATCGAGAAGACCGAGGACTATCTCATCGCCCGAAAGGGCTACCCCCGCAACAACAAAAAGCGGCTCACCGCACGGGACCTGCAATATGACACCCTGAGCATTGTCACAGAGACTGAGGACGACATGTCCATCCGCTCCGTGAATGAGTGGTTCCAGCACTGTGAGGTGCTGCCCAAGCTCAAGGAAACTCCCTCCTACCATGCCTGTCTCCAATGGGTCAAGGCCGGGCTGAGCGTCACCATTGCGGACCGCAGGAGCATTCTTCCCATCGAGGGCATCGTCAAAATTCCGCTGGTTCAATTCCGTGATCCCAGTCTGGTGCTGGCCTGGGCAAGTGCAAATTCCAACGAAGCACGGGAGTACTTCACGGACATGGTCATGCGGGCAGAGGGCGATCCGGGCAAGGAATACTCTGCCCACGCAGCGGATCCCTATATGTAGCTTTTTCCTGATACCAATTTCCAATACGTTCATACACTTTTGTTATGCCGTATTTTTTTGCGAATAATTTTTACACCAAAACATTTGAAATGTTCGGAAAACTCCGATAAATTCAAATGTTTTGGTGCTTTTTTATAGTTTTTGTGCCATTCTTGACAGCATTTTTCCCCGTCCGATATACTAGAAGCACACCCGTGAGAACGCTGCGTTCGCCCCAGTCCTCACACAGAAAGGAGCTATCTATGAGCAGACAATTTCAGCACCTGCTGTCTCCGATTCAGATCGGAAGTCATATTTTAAAATCCAGAATGATCGCCCCTCAGGCGCTGCCCCACTATCTGCAAGGCTCGGAGCCGTATCCCTCCGAGGCCATCATCCACCATGTATCCAACATTGCCAGAAACGGCGCCGCCATTGTTGCCTTTGGCGCATGGGACGACACCGACCAGCGCAAGGCCGGAGGAACTGCCAGCCATTTCCCCATGTTCGACTACTCCGATCCGTCCAATGAAACCTATGTGTGCAAGCTGGTGGACTGCATCCACTTCTACGATTCTCTGGCCTCCATCTACCTGATGCCTCTGGAGATGTCGAATTTCCAGCCAAAGCCCTCCATGGACAAGCCGTTTCCCATGTGGTTCAGCCCGGTGGAAAAGGTTTCGGAGATCACTCAAACCATGATGCAGGATATGATCGACCTTGCTGTCAAGAAGGCCCTTTACTTTCAGCAGCTTGGCTTTGATATGATCTCCCTGCAAATGAGCTACCGGGAATTCATGCACATCGGCCTGTCCAAATTCTTCTCCCCCCTGACCAATGACCGCACCGATGAATACGGCGGCGATGCCGTAGGACGCGGAAAGCTGGCGCTGGATATGTGCCGCGCCATCAAGACCGCCTGCGGAAAGGACTTTCTCATTGACCTTTGGATCGCGGGCGAGGAGGAGCCGGGCGGCATTACCGCCGAGGACACGGTTTCCTTTGCCAAGGCCGCTGAAGGAATCGTGGACATTCTCCAGATTCGGGGCGGCAACATCAACCCCGTCCATCCCACCGGCTTTAACTCCTGCGAAAGCGAGCCGATCACCCTCCACGTGGCGAAAAAGGTAAAAGAGAGCGGTGCAGAGCTGGTGGTGGCAGCGGCCGGAGGCTATGGCAATCCGCGCTATAACGAGCGGTTCATTGCCGAAGGCATGCTGGACATGGTCGCCATCGGACGGCAGTTCATCTGCGATTCCAATTACGGCATAAAGATCTATGAGGATCGTCCGGAAGACATTGTTCCCTGCCAGCGCTGTGCCAAGTGCCATGTCCCCTATGAAAAAGGCCCATGGATTTTTGTCTGTTCCGGTAATCCCACCATGGGCATCGCCGACCGGCTGGACAAGATGGTTTCCCCCGCCGTCTGCCCGAAGAAGGTCGCCGTGGTAGGCGGCGGCATCGCCGGAATGGAAGCCACGCTGGAGGCCTCCCGCCGGGGACATCGGGTCACCCTCTATGAAAAAAGCGTCCAATTGGGCGGTCAGCTTCTCCATGCGGACTATCCGGAGTTCAAGTGGCCCCTGCGGAACTTCAAGGACTACATGATCCGTCAGGTCTTAAAGGCCAATATCACCCTCAAGCTGGGGACCGAAGCGACCCCCGCCGTTATTGCCGCCGAGGGCTATGATGCGGTGATCGTCGCCATCGGGGCGGAGCCGAAGAATCTGAACATCCCCGGTGCGGACAGCAAAAAGGTGGTCATGCCCATTGCGGTATACGGTCACGAGGAGGAGCTTGGCAAGAACATCGTCGTAGTCGGCGGCGGCGAGATCGGTGCGGAAACCGGACTTTATCTGGCGGAGTGCGGTCACCATGTCACCCTTCTGACCCGTCAGGATCAGGTCGCCCCGGACGCAACCTGCACCCATTACCGGGAGATGTTCGAGGAACGCTGGCTCCGGGAGAAGAATTTTCACTTCCTTACGAACGTCCAGATCGAAAGCGTTACGGACACCGGCGTCATCTACCGGGACAAGGCTGGAGTGCTCTGTGAACTGCCCGCTGACAACGTGGTCATCTCCGGCGGTCGTGCCGCGGATACGGAATTTGCTCTGAGCTTCTATGGCTCTGCCAATGATTTCTTCCTGGTGGGTGACTGCAAAACACCGGGGAACGTACAGAAGTGCATGCGCATGGCCTATGCCGCCGCTACCCGACTTTGACCGCCCTATAACAAAAACGGATACCTCCATGGGGTTCTTGAATGAGAAACCGCCCCTTTTCATGCTAGAATAAGCTCAATCACCACCACAGAAAGGATGAATTCCATGACCGCTAAACTCTCCGGCCTGAACTCCCCTCTTGTCATTCGCGGAAAAATGCTCAAATCCCGTTTTATGTATCCCATTGCGCAGGTACACTTCCTTCAGGGTCCTGAGCTGTATCCCGCCGATCCTACGGTTTCCTTCTATGAGAAGATTGCCAAGAACGGCTGTGCGCTGGTACTGACCCAGGACACCACCAACCCCGACCAGCGCAAAATGCCCGGCCATGATACCCCGCACTTCTCCATGTGGGATTTGGACAGCCAGCCCTGTCAGAACTATTTCTGTCAGCTGACGGAGTTTGTCCACATGCAGAACAGCTTCATCGGCGTGGAGCTGTCCCCTGACCGTGGGCTTCCCTACTGCGTCAATGATCCCGATCAGAAGATCGACTTTCCCCATCCCGGCTCGGAATCCCCCGAAGCCCTGAAACTCAAGGAGGATTTTGGCCCATGGATGGACGCAGGCCCCGAAGGCCGCGCCCTGCCCAATCCCGACTGGAATCCCGCTCCGAAGAACGTCTATTTCACCGAGGAAAAGATGGACGAGTATATCGACATCATGTGTGAAAAGGCACTCAAATATAAGAATCTGGGCTATGACGCCGGCCTCATCGACATGGGCGACCATTTCTACATTGGTCAGTTTCTGGAATCCTACTGCAACTTCCGCACCGACGAATACGGCGGCTCCTTTGAAAACCGGATGCGCTTTGCCGTCAAGGTTGTCAAGGAGGTTCGCCGCAGACTGGGCAGCGACTTTATTCTGGTGGGCAACATGCCCGGCACCAACGGCATGCCCAGAGGTCCCATGATGGGGCTTACCTATGAGGAAAGCGCACAGTTCCTCAAAGCCATCGAGCCATATGTGGATATTGCGCTGATCCGGGAGGCCGACTGCCACTTCCCGCTGGAGCAGAAGGAATCCGAAACCATCCCCTACGCCAAAAAGATGAAGGAAATGGGCGTCAAGATCAAAATGGCCTGCGCCACCCCCTATATGGATCTTCAAAAGATGGACGACGCCATTACCTCCGGCTCCTGCGACATTATTATGTCCGCCCGTATGTTCCTGTGCAACGATGAGCTGGGGCGAATTCTGGAAACCGGCGAGGCCGACGATCTGGTTCCCTGCATCGAATGCGGCGTCTGTCGCGGAACCTCCCCTGTTAAGGACTGGATGAGCCACTGCACCATCAATCCAAAGCTGGGCATGGAGCATCGGGCTGCCCGTCTGGTTCGCCCCGTGGAGAAGCAGAAGAAGATCGCCATTGTGGGCGGCGGTCCCGGCGGCGTGACCTGCGCCCTGTGGCTCAAGGAGCGCGGACATACCCCCGTGATCTTTGAAAAGGCCGACAGGCTGGGCGGTCAGGTGAGCCATTCCGATCAGTCCCGCTTTAAGTGGAAGATGGAGCGGTATCTGGACTTCCTCCGCCATCAGGTGGAAAAGCAGGGCATTGAGCTTCGTCTGAACACCGCCGCAACGCCGGAATCAATTGCCGCCGAGGGCTTTGACGTGGTCATTGCCGCCACCGGCGCACACCCCAAGGCTCCGAAGATCCCCGGCGCAGAGCACGCCAAATATAATCCTGTCAACGTCTATGACCATCTAAGTGAAATCGGTAAGCGGGTGGTTGTCATTGGCAGCACCTCCGCCCCCACCGAAGCCGCCCTGTTTTTGGCGGACAATGGGCGTGAAGTAACTCAGGTTGGGCGGCAGAATATCGTGGCCTATGACCTCAACCCCATCCACCAGCGCGCCTACTATAACCTCTGGGTCAGAGATTTCGGTGTCACCGAGATCCACAACGCCGTTACCACCGAAATCGCCCCCGGCAAGGTCACCTATCGGGATTCCGACGGAACCGTTCATGAAATTCTCTGTGATGACATTGTTGCCGCTGGCGGCATGGAACCGAACAGCAGCGCCGCAGAAGTCTTCTATGGCTGCGCACCGGAATTCTACGCGATTGGCGATTGCAGAAGCCTTGGCACCATGCGAACCGCCATTCGTGACGCATACACACTGGCGATCCGAATTTAAAGGAGGAATTTTATCATGGCAAATGAAAAGGGTTATGTAGTCGTTCGCGGCGGCGTCAGCGGCGCAGGCCGATATATCAGCCTCAAAATGGCGGAGGCGGGCTACGATGTGTTCGCCCACACCGCCGAGGCCATTCACAACTTCCGCGGCGATATTTTGAAGGAAGAGTGCAAAGCGCTGGGCGTTCGCTGCTCCTATGACGACGGCGACCCCAATCTCTATGAGAACGCCCAGAAAATTATCACCGATGCGGATCGGGATCTGGGGGGCAAAATGGTCGCCTATATCAACAACGACGGCGTCTGCGGCGGCTCCCGCCTGCCCAATATGTCCTTTGCCCAGTATAAAGAGGAGCTGGACATGCATTTTCTGGCGCTGCTCAACTGCGCCAAGACCGCAGCGGAGCATATGGCAAAGCAGGGCGGCGGGCAGTTTATCACCACCGTGTGCCTGATGCCCTTCCCCGGTGAGACGCCCGACTTTTCCTTTGAAATTTCCCTGTATGAAGCCTTTACCCGCTCTCTGGCAAAAACCTACGCGCCCATGAACGTCCGCTTCAACACCATCATTTCCGGCCCCCTGAACTATCCGCAGGACCCGCCGATGCCCGGTGCCGCACCGGAGCATGGCGAGCATGCCGTTCAGTTCGCGCCCATTATGGCACAGGAGTCCCCCGATGAGTTCCTGGATATGATGGTTAAAATGGTGCAGTCACCCGGTATGAACGGTCAGGTCTTTGCCCTGAATGTTCGGTTTTAACCCGGTATGAGCTATCCATACACGCTCTCTCCCTGGCGGGTGGGCAATGTTGTTCTGCGAAACCGCCTCTTTTCTGCGCCCATGGGACTGCACGCCCTGCAGGGAAGCGAAGCCTATCCCACAAGGGCAATCATTCAGCACTATGCGGAAAAGGCGCGGGGCGGTGCCGCTGTGGTCACATGCAGCGGCACCCGGCCCTATTCCACCCCGCCGACACCGGGCTTTATCTGCTATGACCTGTACGCAAAGGACACGCAGCACTATCTCAGTCAGCTGGCAGACGCCATTCACTTCTACGGTGCCAAGGCCTCCATGGAGATCACCGTTTCTCCCAAAGACGGCACCTTTCAGGCCTCGGCAGGCAACGCGATTCCCGGCCCCGGCAATCAGATTTCCAAGGAGATCACTCAGGAAGCCATGGATGAGGCCGTTGAAAACCTGAAATTGCAGGTCACTACCCTGAAAAAGCTGGGCTTTGACATGATCCTGCTGCATGTGGCCTACAACATGGGGCTGCTGGGCAGCTTCTTATCCCTCCGGCTCAATCGCCGTACAGATGTATACGGCGGCTCCATCGAAAACCGGATTCGCTTTCTGAATCGCTGCTGCGATGCCATTCACGAAGCCGCCGGGCGGGATTTTCTCATCGAGCTGCGAATGTCCGGCATGCTGCCTCCGGAGGACGGCTTTACCATTGAGGATGCCTGCGCCATGGCAAAGGCTATCACCGGTCATGTGGATCTGATGCAGGTGCATGCCCCCACCGAATGGCAGGCTCACCCCATGAGCTTTGAACCCCATCACCCCAATCTGTGGATGGCGGAGGCCATTAAGCAGAGCGGCGCGACGCTCCCCATTGTCACCATCGGCGGCTATCAGGATCCCGACGAGATTGAAGCGCTGCTGGCAGCGGGAAAGGCCGATGCGGTGAGCATGGCAAGAGGCTGGCTGGCGGATCCCTATCTGGCAAAAAAGGCGCAGGCCGGAAACGCCGGGGATGTGGTTCCGTGCATCGCCTGTATGCGCTGCCACGATTCCGCCTGCATCGAGGGTACCACGCTGGTCTGCTCGGTGAATCCGCGGCTGGGGATCGAGCAGAATCTGCTGCCAGAGCAGCCAGTTTCCGTCCCCAAGCGGGTGGCGGTCATCGGCGGCGGCCCCGCCGGTATGATGGCGGCTCTGACTCTTTCTGACCGCGGGCATGCCGTAACGCTGTTTGAGGCTTCCAATCATCTGGGCGGTCAGCTGAACTTTGCCGATTTTGCCTCCTTCAAGTCTTCCCTTGCCGCCTATAAGCGCTGGCTGATCGCGCAGGTGCAGTGCCGCCCCATTGCGGTTCGCTTTCAATGCCGCCCAACTGCCCAGCAGCTAAAGTCCGAGGGCTATCAGGCCGTGGTTGCCGCATTGGGCGCTGCTCCTGTCAAGCTGCCAGTCCCCGGTGCGGAGGAGGCCATTCCCGCCCCGGAAATCTTCTGTGATACGCCGCCGTCCGGGCAAAAAATCACCATCATCGGCGGCGGTCAGGTGGGCTGCGAGGCCGCCCTGTTTCTTGCGCAAAGGGGAAAAAACGTTACGGTCATTGAAATGCAGTCCAAGGTACTCTCTGACGCTTCCCCCTCCTACCGGAGCAGGCTGCTCCGAAATATCACCGCAATGGGCAACCAGATTCAGCTGATCCCGAATGCCCGCTGTATTTCCATTGGGAAGGAAACCCGCTATCAAAGCGCCGACGGCACCCAGCACACCATCCTTAGCGACCATGTTGTCAGCGCTGCCGGCATGAAGCCCCGAACCGAGCTGGCTCTCTCCCTGTACGCCCCCGACTATGAATTCCACATGATCGGCGACTGTCTGAGAAGTGGAAATGTGCAAAGAGCCATCCGCTCTGCCTATTCCGTCGCCATAGAAGTATAGTTCTCTCAAATCAGAATGGAGGTTATGAAATGAAACACTGTAAACGGCTCCTTGCTATGGTTCTGGCGCTGGGACTTTTCAGTGCCTGCGGAGCAGCCCCGGCATCCTCCGCCCCCGCTTTCTCTGCCGCAGCTTCGGCAGAAGCAGCAGAATCCACAGATACCCCGAACGCGACCGCTGCCGCAGTTGAGCCTTCGGCGCAGGAAGCAGTCTCCGCCGAGCTGTCTGAGGCCGAGCCGGAGGAAAACGTTGTCCAGCGCGAAGAATGTGAGCTCCCCCTCTACGACGGCGAATCCTTCACCTACTGGACCGTCCTTCAGGGGATGGACGAACCGAACGACAGCTTCCTGTTCTGGAACCAGCTGGCGGACGCCACGGGCGTTACCATTGAATTTGTCAATGCCCCCGAAGAGACTGCCATGGAAAAATACAATCTCATGATGGCCACCGGCGACTGCACCGACGTGATCTATGAGCGCGGGCTGACCACCGGTACCTCCTCCAGCTGTCCCTATAACGGCGGCTATGCCAAGGCCATTGCGGACGGCGTTTATATGGATCTCACCGATGCCATTGAGGAAAATTGCCCGAACTATTGGAGCATTTTGCAGGAAAATCCCGGCGTCTACCGGGATCTGGCGCTGGATGACGGCACCCTCTACTGCTTTGCCGCAATTATGGACGAGCCTTATGGCCCCAATCAGGGTGCATGGGTGCGGACGGATATGATGAAGCAGGCGGGCATGGAGGAGATCCCCACCACCGAAACCGGCTGGCTGGAGCTTTGGCGTGCTATGAAATCCGCAGATGTGGTGCAGCAGCCCACCCGTGCCAGCAATTTGGGCGACCTGTACCCCAACATTGCCGAGGCCTACGGCACCACCGCCTCCTCCAATTTCCTGATTGATCTGGAATCCGGCTCCGTTTTTTATGATATGACCAGCGATATGTACCGGGACTATCTGGAGTATTTCCGTCAGGTCTACTCTGAGGGCATCGTTGACCCCGACTTCTACAGCGTCAGCGAAACCAGCATGGCAGACATTGACGGCGGCCTAATCGCCACCTATGAATGCGTACTGGGCGCAGCCAACATGATGACCCCCACCAAGGGCATTGAAATGGCAGCCGCTCCTGCCGTCCATCTCAGCGACTATGCCGCCGCCCAGCCCAAGCTCATCAACTATGAGGACTGGAATTCCAGAATCACCACCGGAACATGGTGCTGTGTCAGTGCGAATACCGAAAAGCTGGATGTGATTCTGGACTGGTTCAACTTCACCTACAGCGACTATGGCATTCAGGTCTGCAACTATGGCTTTGACGAGGGCGTGAGCTATGAGGTTCTGTCCGATGGCAGCCTCCAGCTGCTGCCGGAGATGCTGGATCGTGACGAAAACATGGTGGTTGGCCGGATGCAGTACACCATGAAGGAAGGCCCCACCTATGAGATTGCAAAGATCGAGCTTCCTGTATCCTCCGACTTTATCCGAGACTCCTACAACACATGGGGCGATTTTGATAAAGACGCTGCCATCTACAGTACCCTTCCCGCCGGCGTATCCCTCAGCGAGCAGGAGAACGCCACAGTTTCCAACGTCATGGGTGATATCGAAACCTATGTATCCACCGTCACCATGCAGTGGATGACCTGCGCTTCCGAGCTGAATGATGAAACCTGGAATGAATATGTCACCTACATTGAGGATTCCGGGATCGCCGATGCCATTGCAGCCTATCAGACCGCCTATGACCGCTACCTGACCAAGTGATTTTTCAGCAAGACGCCTCAACTTAACATTTGAGGCGCCTTTTATTTTTTTCGAGAAACGAGGCGACTATATGGAAAACACAGGACGAATTTCTGACCCTCAGCAGGGGCGGATTCTGATGCAGGCGCTGGACGCCTCCGCATTGGAGCAGCAGCAGGCGCTTTATCGAAATGCCCTGCCTGTTTTTGTGGAGCAGGGGCTGCTGACTCAGGCCGAGGCAGATGCCATTATTCCGCTGATTGGTCTTCCCACCGAAGATATAATGCACCTGCTGACCCCCTATGACCGCGCCTTAAACGCAGGCATCATCACCCAGAAGCAGCTTGTTCCCATGCGGCAGGAGATCACGCGGCAGATCCACAGCCCCACGGCAAAATGCTCCGGCACCGCCGCGCATATTTATTCCGAGACAGTCTCTGTAACAGACTGCACCCTTTCCACCGGGCAGCGTAATGAAAATGTGGTCAAATCCATTCCCGGCGGCAATGCCGCTTTGGAGCGTGTCCAAATTGAAAAGTGCGGAGACACCAGAAATCATATTGAGGGCAACTTCACCGGGCTAAACGCCGCAGTCCTTGCCGAGGGCGGAGAAATCTCCATTGCGGATTCCCAGATCATTTCCCATGCCATTGGGGGAAACAACGTATTCGCCCACGGAGCTGGCAGTCATATCACACTGAATAACGTCCTGCTGGACGCCTATGGTGCGGCCTCCAACCGGTGCATCTATGTCTCCTTCGGCGGACAGGTGGACGCGGGCCACTGCGAAATGACCTCCCGCGGCTCCATCAGCTCCCCCGTGGCAACAGATGTGGGCGGAGGAACCATCCGCCTCAAGGACTGCGTTGTAAAGGCGCTGGGCAATCACTGCGCTGCGCTGTATTCCACCGGGCGAATCGAAGCGGAGCACTGCGTCTGCGTCGCTCCGGAAACCGAAGGCATGATTATTGTCGGCAGCAATTCCATCTCTCTTCGGGACAGCCATGTATTCAGCGGGCAAAATCAGGGCGTAAAGTTCGCCTCTGAGCTGGGAGAATCTCAGGGTGTATTCACCATGGAGGGCGGCAGCCTGACCGCTGCAGAGGGGCCGCTGTTTCAGGTGGAGCTGGATGCCCGAATCGTATTGAAGCACACCGCCATTGCGGTTCCCTCCGGACAGCTTTTGAAGCTGTATCGCGGCTTTTCCCCGCCGGGAATGGAACAGCCGGAGCCGGGGCAGAGTCTGATCCAAATGGAGCTGGAACAGCAGCAGCTGACCGGCACCATGGAAAGTGACGCCATGCACACACTGGAACTGCATTTGAGCCATGACAGCCTGTTTACCGGCTCCATCACCGCACCGGATTCCACGGTCACCCTCAGCCGCGACAGCCGATGGATCCTCACCGGAGACAGCGCCATCGGAACACTGCTCAATGATGATCCCACCGGAGAGAATGTCATTTTGAATGGTTTTGCGTTAAAATGTGTTCATTGAGCCTTTTTCTATTGAGTGTTCAAACTATTTATGCTACGATCATCCCAACGCACCTATACAGTTAAGGAGTGAAGCGCTATGAATCACCGCTATGCACATATATTGACCCCGGTTCGGGTAGGCAATCTGGTTCTGAAAAACCGTCTGATCAATTCCAAGTCCATCCCGGAGGGGCTGCAGTGTCAGGATCCCGCCGGATATATGACCGAACAGACCATCTCCTTTGCTGCCAATCTTGCCCGGAACGGTGCCTCTATTGTCACCTGCTCTCCAGGCATGTTCAGAGTCTTCAAAGGCCGCACCTTCTTCACCAGCCCATGGGACATGGAGGATCGCAACATTCAGGCCAATTTCCGCCGAATGATCGAGCGAATTCATCAGTACGGAGCCGCCGCCAACGCCTCTACCATGTGCAACGTTCCAAACGATGTTTCCATCTCCGCCCTGCCTGACAGATCTATTGTCCCCACGGAGTTCTCCCCCGGCCCGGAATCTCCCTTCGATATGGATGGGAACCTGCCCCCGGAGATCACAAAGGCACAAATTCGGGAGTTCATCGACCAGTTCACCCTGTGTGCTGTCCGGCTCAAGGAGCTTGGCTTTGATATGATCAACGTCTATGCCAGCTATAATGCGTCCATTCTGGCAAAGTCTCTGTCCCCGATCTTCAACCAGCGTACCGATGAATACGGCGGGAGCTTGGAAAACCGCGCCCGACTGCTCATGGAGTTGCTCACCTCCGTCAAGCAGGCCTGCGGGAAGGATTTCCCCATCGAATTGCAGCTCTCCGGCTACGAAAACATCCCCGGCGGCTATACACAGGAGGATTTTGTCCGCTACTGCAAGCTCTTTGATGAAGCAGAGCTGGTAGATATCATCCAAATCCGCGCATGGAGCGGTGATATGACCCACGCCAGCTCCTATAACTGCAAAAAGGACTACCCCACCAACCTTCACTTTGCGGAACTGCTGAAGCACGAACGGCTTCACGCACTGGTGGCTCCCGTAGGCGGTTTTCAGGATCCCGACCTCATCGAGCGCTTTCTTGCGGAAGGACGTACCGACCTTGTCGCCATGGGACGTGCCTTTATCTGTGATCCCGACTATGGAAAGAAACTCTATGAGGGTCGGGGCGAGGACGTGATTGCCTGCCTCCGATGTGACAAATGCCACAGCGGTATCTGCGCTGTAAATCCCGCCATTGGCATCCAGCCCAGCCTTTTGAATCAGGATACTCCGACGCCTTCCGCACCAAAAAAAGTTGCGGTCATTGGCGGCGGTCCTGCCGGACTCAAGGCAGCGGCGGAGTGCGCAGCGCTGGGTCACAGCGTCACCCTCTACGAAAAGGAAAGCTACCTTGGCGGGCAGGCACACCATGCGGATTTTATGCCCGATAAATGGTGCATGATGGACTATAAAAACAGTCTCATTCACGCCTGCCAGAAGAACGGCGTTCAGCTGCTTACCGGCACAGCGGCAACCCCGCAGATGATTCTCGACGGGAATTTTGACGCCGTCATCGCCGCCTGCGGCTCTGAGCCGAAAACCGGCCCCGTTCCCGGCAGTACCCTGCCCCATGTCTGGAAACCCTTCCCTGTATTTGGACATGAAAAGGAGTTGGGGGAGCATATTGTGGTCATCGGTGGCGCCATGATTGCTGTGGATACTGCACTGTACCTGTGCCACACCGGTCATAAAGTGACCCTTGTCACCAGAAACCGCGAGGTAGCCTATGACAATACCAGCCACAGCCATTTTCAGTTTGGTGAAGCGCTGGAGCAGGAGCCGAATCTCACCATGATTCCCCGTGCTCAGACGCTGAACATTACTCCGCAGGCCGTAACCGTTGAAATCACCTCCGGGGGAGCGCCCGACTTTGCGCCACCCGGTATGCCCGGCCCCAAGGAGCCGCCCATGCCGGAGACGAAGGAGCTGCGTGATATTCCCTGCGACAACGTGGTCTTCTCTGCAGGCCGCCGTCCGCTGGTGGAGGAATGCATGGCCTTTGCTGGGTTGACCCCAAAGTTCTTTATCGTTGGAGATGCCAATATGCTCTCCGGCGACCCTGTCCAGCGCCATCCCGGTGAGGTTTCCAAGCCCAAGCCGGATACCACGTCCCATGGCATTCGCCACGGCGTGCTGACTGCCTGCGCCGCCGCAAGGATGATCTAAGTGCAAAACGGGCTTATGGCTTCCTGCGGGCTTCGCCAAGTGCTTACAGTAAGTTCTCCCAACGTAAAGTGCTGTTTCAAGACCCCCTAACAAACCAAAAATGAGATTTGGGATCCAGCCGGACTTCCAAATCTCATTTTTCCTTATGCAGTTTGTATTTCAGCCGATGGACAATATATCTCAGACAGGTTTCCAATGCCAGCTCTGAACCAAGCATCCCAACACACTGTAAATCAATGCATTTTCAGACCGTCTAAGCCGTCTGAGCCGTCTGAGCACGCATGTTCCAGAAGATGATCCGCCCGCTAGAACTTTCCTCCGCTGGAGCCTCCAAATCCATCCGAATCCACGGTGGAACCGCCGGAACCGCCGGAGCTGCCGGAATTATTCCGTTCAATTTTTTCTGTACTCCGGGTGGTGCGGATATAGTCATCTTTGGCTTTGGTGAGCTGAAAGCTGCCGTCCACCAGATAATTCCCCGCTCCTGTGGCTTTTCTGGCAGTCTTCATCTGCGCCTTAAAAATCAGGCAGACAATCAGTGCAATTAGCAGTGGAACGAAAATAATAATCAAGATTTGCATGAGAGAAAACAGTGGCGCGCCGGGCAGCCGCGTCCCCCTGTCAAAGGCCTTTCCTTGACTGTAGCAGTTGAGATACGTCTCGCAATCGTCAAGGTAGGTTTGGAACGCTGCAAAGTACTCGCCTTCCGACAGACTTGGCACCACATCATCCTCCATTTTGGAAATGCCGTAGTCCGTAAACGCCAAAATTCCCGCACCATACTGACTGGTATCGTTCGGATTTCTGCCATAGGTGATGGTAACATAATCCCTGCTCTCCATCGCCACCAAAAACAAAATGCCGTTTCGATAGTCTCCATTCCCCAGTGCATGCTCCTGATAATATGTTTTGGCAAATTCCCGCGGCGCTGCACCATCCAGAGAGTCTACAGTAAGCACATAGGGATTACAGTCGTATTTCGACGCAATCTTCTGCGCCTGATTCTCCAGCCGAAGCCGCTGGGGATCCGTCAGCAGTCCTGCTTCATCGAAAATCATGGCATACTCGGATTCAGACTCCTGTACACCTTCTGTCGGTACCGCTGTCTGGGGGGCTTCTGCCGGTTCTTCCGACTCCGGAGCGTACGTTGCATCCGGTTCCGTATTGGGTTCGTTCCCCTCCGGCACTCCCTGCGGCTCCATCTCGTGCTCCGCTGCACCTTGCGGCTCCAGCGTTTCCGCATCGTCCCCCGTCAGCAGAGACGGGTCACTTTGCTCCGTCATCAGAAGCGCGATATTGGAGGAGAAGACATCTACTGCATTGGCACAGGCTTCTCCGGCATCCTCATAGCTGCGCCCTGTTCCCTGTAAAATCAGATCCAACGCTGCATAAAGATTCGCCGCATTGTCTGAATTCATCGCATCGGAGCCCTTTCCACGGGTATAGATGCAGTAGTCCATAAAGTCGATGGTACCGCCCTGATCCACCACATAGATCATCAGCACAGCGCCGTCCTGATCATCTCCAACCCCATAGCCATACTGGTCATAAAACAGCGCTGCATAGTCATTGATGCTATAATTCTCCAAATCATCCACAATGTCCACATGGAGCCCCATGGAGAATTGCTCGGACAGAGTCGGCAGACTGACTTCTCCCTGTGTGGTAAGCCGCTGGGAGTCCAGTCCATCAATGGCGGTGTAAGTGTTCCCATGATCCTGCCATGCAAAAGCAGGCAGAGCAAAGGTCAGTGTCAGCAGCAGCGCCAAGGTCAGCTTGGAAATCCAGTTTTTCATATGCGCCGCCTCCTTATATCGACAAGAAATACATAATCAGGGTAACCACCGCCATCAGCGGCAGGGAGATTCCCGCCATCCATGCTGCAAATTTGCCCTTGGACACCGGCAAATCTCCAATGAGCTTTCCAGTCTGGCCGTTCATGGCAAACAGGTAATCCTGGTTTTGCCATTTCGTGTGAAGCATCCAAACCGGCAGCAGGGCATATTTCGCACCAACCTTTTCAAAGCGAATGTGCTTTCCGGTAATTCGATGGTTGGAATAGCCCTCGATGGTGTTGTCCAGCAGCCCGTAAAGACTTTCCTCCATACGCTCTGTGGCACGCATCTGACTTTCGTTTTGGTCAACATCGTATTTCTCCGCCAGAAATCCCGGAAGATAGGCAGTGGAAAATTCGGTAAGCCCCTCATAGTCATATGGCTCAATGGAATCCATATGGGCATCTGGCATCTTAGTAGAGCCGTCCACAGGGATCCGCAGGAACCCTGCCTCACCCTCCCGCAGAACCATGTACTCCTCGATTTCGGTGATCTTATAATCTCCTTCCGTCCATGTGCTGATCTGTTGGGCGTTTGCCCGAAGGCTGCCTTCCGCAGTGCCGTCAAACAGCCAAAAGGGTACATAGACTCCTTGAATTTCCGTAATATGATTGCTCGTGGAAAAGGCTCTGGGCAGGAATTTTTTCCTCCTATAGTACTTTTTCAGCGCAGAAATCGCCGCATTTTTGTCCAGTTTAAAAGGAATGATGCAGTCTGGCTTTAACATCCCGCCAAGCTGTCCCGGTACGACTGTGGGATTTCCACAGTAAGGGCATGATGTGGCGGCTGTAGTTTCATCACATACGACCTCGGCACCGCAGGATGGGCAGCTATAGGCGCGCATGCCCTCAGGCGTCCACGAGAATTCATCTGGCACTGCTTCTGCCTGCTGGAAAGCCTCCGTTGCAGCGTCTTCCTTTTTTTCATAGAGCTTTTCGATTTCAGCGGGATCGTACTGGCTGCCGCAGTAGTCGCATTGCAGCTTTCCGGTTTCTCCGGAAAAGTGCAGAGGCCCCATACAGGCGGGGCACTGATAGTTCACAGTCTGTGCGGGCATTGCATCCGCTCCTTTCAAGTTGCTACCGCAGATGGGGAGCCGCCGAAATTGACGGCTCCCCGACAGGATTCCTTACTGCACCTCAAAGGTAGCACCCAGATCGCCGTTGCCGAGATAGTCACGCAGTCGAACGGAAACCGGGGAACCGGTGTCATGAATAGAGAAGCAGGTGCTGACAGAGATCGTCTCTCCGGGCTGAATCTCTACGGTTTCATTATCATCAGTTTCAACATCATCATATGCAGAATTGTAGCTCAGCTGAATGCCATCCTGCATGGCCACTATGCTGGTTTTGCTCCAGAAGGAGGCTGCTTCCTGAGAATTGTTTGTGAAGTCAAAGAAAACACGGATTACCGGCGAATCGCCCGGCCAGCCATCCACCACCTCACTGCCAGTGATACTGATGTAAAACTCCTCATCATAAACGCCCTCTGCGGCGAGTCCTGCAACGAATTCATCACTGCTGCACGGTTCAATGGTATACTCATCAGCAGGACGTCCCTGCAAATTGCTGGGGTCAAAGGTCATGGTAACGCTATCGCCATCATAGCCCTCAGTCACAGTGAATTCGATGACGCCGCCATCGGGCTTAAAATTGTACTCTTTGATGCAGCGGATGGTTCTTCCGGGCAGAATATCCAGGCTATAGTTTCCGTCCTCCGGCGCATACTCCCCATAGGGGGCATAAGTGTCCACCAGCTCATAACCGTCCTGATAAGCGCTGGTATCGCATGCAAAAAAGAAGGACTCTTCTTCATCGGAGTTGTTGGTAAAATCCATGTAGAAACGAATGGCATCCTTGTCATTTGCGTCCATAAACTGCTCGGCAGCCAGAATCGTAATGTGATAGTCAGCCAGATCGGCAGAAACAGGCTCAGTGCTGACATCCAGTGAAGGTTCTACGGTATCGCCATCGCCGTCTAGTTTCTCAAGCTCTTCAGAGTTCTCCGTATCCTCGGGATCCTTCGGCTCTGTGGCTGCGGTTCCATCCGGAATTGCGGGAGGCGTATCGCTGCTGCGGATAAAGACCATTTTGGTTCCGTCTTCTTCCAGCGTCAGCGTGTCGCCATCGACCGTATAAGGAACGGTTTCACCTTCTATAGAGAGGGTGCCGTCCTTCCATGTCAGCTGCTGTGCATCCTCACCGGCTATCGCCAAGGTACCGGTTCCGTCTTCGTTCATTATCAGGAAGAAGGAGTCCGGATCTCCGCCGATTGCCGTCAGGTCATCCCTGCTGAGTGTCTCGCCGTCCATCTCCATGGATTCAAAGGTAAAATAACCAACCTCGGGCGGTGTAATGCTGGGAACTTCTTTTCCCTCCTGGATAAAGTACATATCCATGCTCATGATCTCAATATGCAGAATACCGTCCTTTAGGGTGCCGGTGGCAGTTTCCCCATCAATATCCATGGTGATTGTTTCC
>CAJKSU010000035.1 GCA_905202605.1 uncultured Eubacteriales bacterium | reverse complement strand
CCCACATTGGGTCGGCCCACGATAGCAACCAATGGCTTAGCCAAATGCGCCACCTCCTGTAATACTTAAATTGATATCCTATCATAGTTGTCCGGCAAATTGCCGGGCAACTTTCAGTTCGCTTTATTATCTCATTTTTTCCCGGATAAATCAATCGGATTTTCAGGGTTTCGGTATTCCAGCCCTGCGTCCTGCCTCAAAGCTCCGGCGCACAGCAAATCATGACTTTTGTACAGACCCCAGAAAAATTTTCCGGGCAATACCACATGGATTGGCGGCGAGGATTCAGCCAGAGCTTTTGTGTCGGAAAAAGGCAGTTTTTCGCAGGCATACTTTGTGTATGTCAAGAAAAAAACAACGGATTTCCGGCGGAAAAGACCGGCTGTAAACTGCCGACACATTCATGCGGCGCTGCCCTGATAAAGAAAAAGAGCGGGGTGCGCACCCCGCTCTACTTTCAGATCAGTCCGCCTTAACAGCGATGACCTCGCGTCCCTTATAGAATCCGCAAGCCTTGCAAGCTCTGTGAGGAAGCACGGGCTCTCCGCACTTAGGGCACTTGGCAAGACCAGGCACCTCCAGCTTCCAGACGTTGCTGCGGCGCTTGTCGCGTCTAGCCTTGGATACTTTACACTTTGGTACGGCCATTTGGTGACACCTCCTTGGTCGAAAAATTGCCCGAAGGCAATGGGTTTACTCCTTATCCTTCAACAGCTGCCCTAACACAGCCAAACGGGGATCGAGTTCTTTTTTGCAGCCGCAGGGACCTTCGTTCAGGTTCTTCCCGCACCGGGGACAAAGTCCCTTACAGTCGGGGCTGCAAAGCATTTTGGAATCCAGATTCAAAACAAAGGCGGTGTTCATGACATCATCAAGATCCGCGCTTTCGCCCTGAAGCAGAAATGTCCAGTCGTCTTCGTTCTCCTCGTGGCACAGCTCGGTCACCAGCACCGCCGAAACCTCCTGACGGTATTCCCGCAGGAACGGAGCGGCGCAGCGGTCACAGACGCAGTGCAGCGTGGTCTTCATTTCGGCGCTTAGCAGAAGAACACCGGCCTCATTGTGAACCTGCCCATCTACGAGCACCGGTTCCTGGGCCGGATAGGATCCGCCGAACTCCGACTGACTGAAGTCCATGGAGAAGCTGAAAGGAACAATTCCGCCAGGGGTATGAATGATCGAGGCGAGATTTAAGAGCATAGATCATATTCCTTTCATAGTCTGACCAAGCTATTATATAGATTTTCCTGCCGCTTGTCAAGGGAAAACAGCAGAAAAATAAAACATTCTCCCCTTATCCGCCATTGACACAGCCACCGCCACCGAGTATCATAGGAACAAGTATCAAAAAAGGAGGCTCTCTCCATGGGCTACTCCAAATATGAGCTTTTATGGCTGCTGTTTCTCTATTCGTTTCTGGGCTGGGCGGCGGAAACCGCCATTGCCAGCGGAAAGCGGCGGACGTTTGCCAACCGCGGCTTCTTCTCCGGCCCCGTGTGCTTTATCTACGGCATCTCCGCCGTTGCCATGACGGTGTTTCTGGGGGAGCTGCAATCGCGGCCGGTATTTCTGTTCTTCGGCTGCTGTGCGCTGGCTACCTTAATTGAGTGGTGTACCGGCAAGCTGCTGGAGCGGATGAATCACAGGCGCTGGTGGGACTACTCCTCCCTGCCATGGAATTTTGACGGCTATGTGTGCCTGCCCTATTCGGTTTTATGGGGCATTCTCGGCACGCTGGCAGTGCTCTTTGGCAATGAACTGCTCACCGTAGTCTACGACCTGCTGCCAAGGCTCCTTGGGCGGCTTGCAGTGTGGATCCTCAGCGGCATCAGCCTTTTGGATCTGCTCGCCTCCCTTTTCACCATCCATCACGAACGCAAGTCTTCCAATGCTTCTCCCACCGACGCAATTCTGGGCTATGTCTGCCGCACTCCCGCCGCCAACGTCGAAAAGATCGAGCAGGTGCAGTCCGGTCTGCGCAGCTGGCGCACCCGGCTGGGCGCCGGCATTCTCACCCGGGTAGAGCGGCGCATGGAGCGTGCCTATGATTTGGAGCAGGCGGAGCCTGCCGCCGCAGCGCACAGCGGCTGCACGCCGCTTCTGCTGTTTCAGCTGTTTTTCATCGGATCTCTGCTGGGTGACATCACGGAAACCATCTTCTGCCGGATCACCGCCGGGGTCTGGATGAGCCGCAGCAGTCTGGTCTGGGGGCCGTTCAGCATCGTCTGGGGGCTTGCCATCGCCCTTGCCACAGCCCTGCTCCACCGGGACATAAGCAAGCCTGACCGGCACATTTTCCTGATTGGCACCGTACTGGGCGGCGCATATGAGTACCTTTGCAGCGTATTCACCGAGCTCTTCTTCGGCAAGGTTTTCTGGGACTACAGCGATATTCCCTTTAATCTGGGCGGACGCATCAACCTGCTCTACTGCTTCTTCTGGGGCATTGCCGCCGTGGTGTGGATCAAGGTCTGCTATCCCCGGCTGGCCCGTTGGCTGTCCAAGATCCCCCAGCTGCCCAACCTGCTCATCACCCTGTGCCTTGTGGTATTTATGGCAGTGAATATGCTCACCTCTTCTCTGGCGCTGATCCGCTATGACCAGCGTTCCAAGGACATTCCCGCCCGCCATCAGTGGCAGCAGGTGATGGATCGCTTCTTTGACGACGACAGGATGGCGGTGATCTATCCCAATGCCAAGGAAGCGGACTGAACCGCATTTTCGACTACGGAGGCTTCTATGAAATCCTTTACCATTACCAAAAACGATGCCGGACAGCGGCTGGATCGGTTCATTGCAAAAACCGTCCCCCTGCTTCCGGCCTCCCTTTCTCAAAAATACATCCGGCTCAAGCGCATCAAGGTCAACGGTCAGCGCGCCCAGCGGGACACCCGACTTACCGCCGGGGATCTGGTGGAGATGTATGTAAACGATGAGTTCTTCGACACCCCCAAGGAAGAAAACGCCTACCTCACCGTTACCTCCCCCAAATTAAATATTGTATATGAGGACGAAAACATCCTTCTGGTGGATAAAAAGCCCGGCATGGCAGTGCATCCCCACGACGGGGCGGAGTACGGGCGCACCCTCATCGACCACATTCAGGCCTATCTCTATGCCAAGGGCGAATGGAAGCCCCGGCAGGAGCACGCCTTTGCCCCCGCCCTCTGCAACCGCATTGACCGGAACACCGGCGGCATCGTCATTGCCGCAAAAAATGCCGAGGCTTTGCGGATCATGAACCAGAAGGTCAAGAATCGGGAACTGGACAAGCGCTATCTGGCAGTGATCCACGGGGTGATGAAGCCGGAGAGCGGCGAGCTGAAGGGCTACCTCTTTAAGGATGCAAAAAAGAACCGGGTCTATGTCACAAAAACCTCTCAGCCCGGCTCCAAGACCTGCATCACCAAATATAAGACCCTGAATAAGAACCGGGAGCTCAGTCTGGTGGAGTGCGAGCTGATTACCGGCAGAACCCACCAGATTCGCGCTCAGTTCGCCGCCAGCGGGCATCCCCTGCTGGGCGACGGCAAGTACGGCAAGGCCGAGACGAAATATGACCGGAAGTATCAGGCCCTCTATTCCTATCAGCTGACCTTTGCCTTTGCCACCGATGCCGGAATTCTGGAAAACCTCCGAGGCAAAACCTTCCGGGTAGAGGATGTGGACTTTGTCCGAGCCTACTTTCCCGAAGCTTCTCATTGAAATACCCGAAAAAAGATGGTAAAATAGCCTCTGACAGAGATGAAACGTTCCGGCCTCTCTGCGGAGGCTTTATTTCGGCACTGGAGGTGCGTATTTATGCAGGCTATCGCACAGGGGTTTGCCAATTACTTCTCTCAGGTTCGCCCCACGGCTGCGCTCTTTCCCATCCTATTGGCTGCGCTGATCGTCCTGTTCTTTATCAAGTATAAAAAGGAAATGGCGCCCCGCATGGGGACGCTGGAGTGGATCGAGCATTTTGACAAGCCCAAGTTCACGCTGGACGGGCGGAGCTATCCCATGGAGCGGCGGGATCTGATCCCCATTGTAGTGATTCTTGGGGTCTACGCCATTGTCGCCTTCTCCAATCTGGGCAGCACCAAGGATCCTCAGAGCTTTTACACCTTTGAGGGGGAAAACAACAGCGTCACCATCGATCTGGGGGAATCCAAGGAGATCTCCTCCATTATGTACTATACCGGTCTGTATCCCGGTGACTATGACCTCTATTACAGTGTCAACGGCAGCAACTGGGTGCGTCTCCGGGATCCCTCGGCACAGACCGATGAAAACGGCGACCTCAACGACGCCGCCATGCACCAGAGCTACGCCGACCTGTTCAAGTGGCAGTATGCCGCCATGGGAACCGATCCCATCACCACCCGGTATATTCAGATCATCGCCCGCAATCTCCCCATGGAGCTGGGTGAGCTGGCGCTGTATGATGCGGACGGCAGACTGATGGACGTCTCCGGGGTGGACAGCATGCTGCTGGACGAGCAGGACACGGTTCCCGATGCCCCCAGCTGGTATAACAGCATGTACTTTGATGAGATCTACCACGGCCGCACCGGCTATGAGAACATCAAGAACATCTATCCCTATGAGATCACCCACCCCCCGCTGGGCAAGCTGATTATCTCTCTGGGCATCCGCATTTTCGGCATGACCCCCTTCGGCTATCGGTTTATGGGGACCTTCTTTGGGGTGCTGATGCTGCTGCCGCTGTATGTCCTGCTGAAAAACATGTTCGGCAAAACCAAGGTCGCCCTGTGCGGCACCATGCTGTTTGCCTTTGAATTCATGCACTTTACCCAGACCAGAATCGCCACCATCGACACCTATGGCGTGTTCTTTATCCTGCTCAGCTTCCTGTTCATGTGGCGATGGATCACCGCCCCCTATGCCGCCCGGCTCCGGAAAACATGGCTGGATCTGTTCCTGTGCGGCCTGTCCTTCGGACTGGGCTGTGCCAGCAAGTGGACGGTGATCTATGCCGGGGTCGGCCTCGCCATGCTCTGGCTGCTGCGGGTCATCATGAAGTACCGCGCCGTGGGGCTGGGGAGCTATGGAAAGGAGCTGCTGGGAACCGTCGGCCTTTCTGTCCTGTTCTTTGTGGTGATTCCGGTGATTATCTACTGCCTGAGCTATATCCCCTATGGGCTGGCGCTGGGCTACAAAATGCCTGCCATGCTCACCGATCAGAACTATTATAAGCTGATCTGGGACAATCAGGTGTATATGCTCACCTATCACAATGGCGTCAACCAGTCCCATCCCTATTCCTCCCGCTGGTATCAGTGGCTGTTTGATGTGCGCCCGATCCTCTATTACCTCAACTACAGCGGCAGTACCAAGTCCGCCTTCGGCGCATTCAACTCCCCGCTGATCTCCTGGGGCGGTCTGGCGGCGCTGATTTCCACGGCGTTTGCCTTCTGGAAGCGCCGGAAGCCGCAGGTCATTCTGATCTGGGTGGGCTACCTCTGCCAGTTCCTCCCATGGGTCTTTATCTCCCGCACTGTCTTTGCCTATCACTATTTCGGCTGCATTCTGTTCCTGACCATCGCCATCAGCTATGTGTTCGATGAACTGATTACCCGCAGCCCCAAAAATGATAAGCTGGTCTACGGGTTCACCGGCCTGAATACGGCGCTGTTTCTGCTGTTCTACCCGGTGCTCAGCGGCGTGGAAACCTCGGTGGAATACTGCTTGAACGTACTCAAATGGTTCCCAACATGGCCTTGGGGCTAAACCTTTTCAGATTTCATTTTATGTACGCCGCAGCGATCTGGCTGCGGCGTACCGTTTATTCAGGTGATACGATGATTTATGCGCTGATTCTTTTTCTTCTCCTGCTGCTGGCGGCCTTGGTGCTGTTTCTGGCGGGCGTTCTGCTGGCACGGCGGCAGTTTTGCGGACGCTTTGACGGCGGCGGCGACTATTTTCCGTACTTCTCCCGGCTGCATCCCGGCTGGCAGCGCAGACCGGTGGCCTTCCCCGGCACCGGCAATACGACGCTGCGGGGAGAGCTATATGCCCAATCCGGCATCACCCCCAAGGGGCTGATCGTATTGTTCCACGGCTATGGCATGAGCCACGGGGATTATCTCCCGGAGTGCGAGTATTTTACCCGCCGGGGCTATCTGGTGCTGGCCTTTGACGGCAGCGGCGTAGGCGACTCCGATGGCACGCTCCGTGGGCTGCCCCAGCACGTGCTGGATCTCCAGTCCTGTCTCCGGTATGTCCAAAGCACTCCCGACCTGTCCGGGCTTCCCCTGCTGCTCTACGGTCACTCATGGGGCGGCTATGCCGCGGACTGCGTCGGTGCGCTGGAGGACTTCCCCATTCGCGGCATCGTCTCCGCCTCGGCCTTTTATACCAGTCTCTCTGCGCTGGCGCCCCATGTCCGGCGGCATTACGGTCCCCTTGCTCCCATTCCGCTTTTGGGTGTTCGGCTGGTACAGCAGCTGCGGTTCGGCGCCCTCAACGGGATCACCGCCGCCCAAGGGCTTGCCCGGCAGCGCTGCCCGGTGCTGATCACCCAGAGCGACGATGACCGGATCCTGCCCTATGAAAAGAACTATATGGCGCTGTACCGGCGCTTCCGGGACGATCCCCGCTTTACGTTCCTGCCCCTGACCGGTCACGACCACAATATCACCACGCCCCATGAGGTGGATCTCCAAAAGCTCCGGCTTCTCAAGGTGCTCCGCACCCCCAGTCCGCCTCAGGAGGCCGTTGACGAGATCAACCGGCTGAAAACCGTCACCGATGAGGCGCTGCTGGGCAGCTTTGCGGATTTCTTTGACCGGTGCCTTGATTCATAGTCCCATATTGACGTTTTCCCTTTTATTTGCTATAATACCAAAAATGCCAGGAGGTAATGGACATGTGTAAACGCTCCATCGGCTTTCTGATCTCCGCAGCCGCCTTTGCGGTGATCATGGGATTTTATCTGCTCCGCAACTGGCAGTGGGTCACCCACTCTGTCGCCCTACTGGGCTATGGGGTGATATTGCTGCTGCTTCTGGGGCTGGCGCTGGGGTTCCGGCTGCATGAAAACCGGCAGTCGGACACCTCCGAAGGGGCAAAGCCGCTCTCCCGCTCCGGCAGCTGGCTGTGTGCCGCCCTGATCACCGCTCTGTTCTTTGGATATGTGATTCTGATGCAGTGGCCCTATAATGACCACGCTGCTGCCCTTACCGCATATGCCGTGGTCATTGTGCTGTTCCTGGTGCTGGGACTGATTGCCCGGATACAGGAACGGAAGCAGAAAACGTAATAGAAAACCTCCTAATGTGACCCTGGAGTTTCCACGGTTCCCATTAGGAGGTTATTTTTATGCTTCCGCCCGCTCCAGCAGTTTTCTGGCGTTGCGGAGTTCCGTTTCCGCTTCCACCTCAAAGCCGTCGCGCTTTAGGGCCTCGGCAATCTCCAGGCACAATCGTCCTGCCTCCCGGTTCTTTCCCATTTTCTCATAGCACCAGGATTTTTCATACATTCCGTCCACATACGCCGGGCGCATGGCAATGGCGCGGTCAGCATAGCGGATAGCCTCGGGATACTTTTCCAAATGCCGGGCAATATTGCAGGCATGAATGGCCAGCTCCCACTCCTCCGGGAATCGTTCCATGGCCTGCTGTACCAGATCATAAGCTTCCTCATAGTGCTGGGCATACATATCCGCAACCACCAGCAGCACCCAGGAATCCGCCTGCTCCGGGAATTCTTCCAGTTCCTTTTGCTGCTGTTCCACCATTTCCTCTGCTTTGCCCAGGAGCTTTTGCAGCCGTAATTTCTGCTGACGGGTACGGCGGTACATCTCCGGGTCCACACCCTGGCTTTCCTGAATCGCCCGGTCAAACCAATATAGTGCATTGTCCCGGCAGCTGCACATCATAAATTGATACATAATGCCGAATGTGCGCATATCATCCAAACTTCCGCCCTCGTGGGACAGCATTCGCCGGAATTCCTGCTCCACCCGGACAAAGTTCTCGGTGGTGCGGTCCGCTTCATAAATTGCCGCCAGCCGCTGGGCATAATTCTCATAGCCCACCGCCGTCTCCGCAAACAGGTCGTCAATGGTCACGCCGTAAAAATGCGCCAGCTCCGGCAGCTTTGTTACATCCGGCAGGGTGATGCCGCACTCCCAGCGAGATATGGTCTGTGCGCTGACGTTCAGCTTCTCCGCCGCCTGCTCCTGAGTAAGCCTTTTCGCCACCCGCAGCCCTTTGAGATTTTCCGATAGTCGTTCCATATGATAATCTCCCTTCTAGGTTGAATCAGGAGCTCCTTTGACTCTATTATACCGCGCCGGGCCGAAAACGCCACCCCGTATTCTGCAAGGCCCCTCACAAATGCTGCTTAGTCTCCACATTTTGCAGACACTTCCCCCCTTTTCTCCCCAAACATCTGTGGAATCTGCGGATTGTAACCCCCTCTGCCCTGTGCTATACTATGGCAGCAAGTTTCCCGCAAGGCAGCAAAGGAGATGCCCTTCCGATGTCAAACACCCGCAGCATTAACATGACTTCCGGTTCCCTGTGGAAAAATATATTCTTTTTCAGCATTCCGCTGATGTTCTCTCAGATCCTTGAGGTGCTGTTCAACCTCAGCGATGTCGCCATTGCCGGAAAATTCGCCGGATATCAGGCGCTTGGCTCCGTTGGCTCCACCACTCTGCTGGTGAGCCTGTTCACGGGCTTCCTGCTGGGCATGGGCAGCGGCGTCAATGTCCGCACCGCCCACGAGCTGGGCGTGGGGGATCGGGAGGCCATTTCCCACACCATCCACACCTCGCTGATCCTCTGTACGATCATGGGGCTGCTGGTGTGCTTTGCCTGCCTGTTCTTTGCCGCCCCCATGCTACGGCTGCTGGGGACCAAGGACGAGCTGATGGACGGCGCAGTGACCTACCTCAAGATCTACGCTCTGGGCATGCCCGCCATGGGCATTTATAACTGCGGCAACGGCATTCTCAGCGCCTGCGGCGACACTCGCCGTCCCCTGTACTACCTGACCATTGCCGGTGTGCTCAACGTGATCCTCAACCTGTTTTTTGTGATCGTGTGCCATATGGCGGCTGCGGGCGTAGCCGTTGCCAGCGCCATTTCCCAGTATCTCTCTGCGATTCTGATTCTCCGGAATCTCCTCCGCCGGGAGGATAGCTGCCGGATTCATCCCACAAAGCTCCGGCTTCATCCCGCTGCGACCCGTGCGGTGCTGCTCATCGGCATCCCCACGGGCATTCAGAACGCGCTGTTCGCCATCGCCAATCTGTTTGTCCAGTCCGGTGTCAACTCCTTTGACGCGGTGATGGTGTCCGGCAACGCTGCCGCCGCCAACGCCGACACTCTGATCTATAACGTCATGGCGGCGTTCCATACCGCCTGTGCCAGCTTTGTCAGCCGAAATCTGGGGGCAGGAAATCGGAATCGGATGATGAAAAGCTACCTGATTAGCCTTACCTATTCGTTTCTGTCCGGAGCGCTGCTGGGCGGGCTGCTGCTGATTTTTGGGCGGCAGTTCCTTACCCTGTTTGCCAACGAGTCCTCAGTCATTGATGCAGGCATGGAGCGGCTCCGGATCATGGGCTGGTGCTACTGCGTCAGCGCCTTTATGGACTGCACCATTGCCGCCTCCCGCGGCATCGGCAAGAGCATTCCCCCTACGGTGATCGTGATTATGGGCTCCTGCGTGTTCCGGATCATCTGGGTCTATACGATTTTCGCCTACTTCCGCACCATCCCGTCCCTGTATCTCCTCTATATCTTCTCATGGTCCATTACCGCTCTGGCGGAGATCACGTATTTCCTCCTCAGCTACCGGAAGCTCATGAAATCCGCCCTGCCGCATCCTGTCGTATGATAAAAGGCGACTGCACTCCGCTTTGGAATGCAGTCGCTTTTTGTTATTTCTCCCCAAGGGGCAGCGGGCGGAGCTTCATCCAGATCAGCCCCACCGCGTCCGCCAGCGCCCAGCCGATGGGGATCGCCGCCCAGATGCCCGTCACGCCCGCGATGCCGGACAGCGCATAGGCCAGCGCCACACGGGTTCCCAGAGAAATCACCGTCAGCACCACGGACATCCCCGGCTTTTTCACCGCCCGATAATAGCCGTAGAGCAGGAACAGGACGCCGATGCCCGCATAGCAGCTGCCCTCAATTCGGAGATAGGTCACCCCGGCGGCGATCACCGCCTGTTCGCTTTTCTTCACAAAGATCCCCATCAGCGGCCCCGCAAACAGGCACACCAGTCCGGAAATCACCAGCGAAAATACAATGGTCAGCCCCATGGCGGTTCGGATTCCCTTCCGGATTCGCTCCCGCTGCCCTGCGCCGTAATTCTGTGCCACAAAGGTGGAAAAGGCGTTGCCGAAGTCCTGCACCGGCAGATAGGCAAAGGTGTCGATCTTCACCGCCGCCGCAAAGGCCGCCATGATGACCGTGCCGAAGCTGTTGACCAGCCCCTGCACCATGAGAATGCCGAAGTTCATCACCGACTGCTGGAGACAGGTCAGCGCCGAAAGGCTCCCAATTTCCCGAAAAACCGACCGTCTCAGCTGCCATTCCTCCCGCTTTGGCAGCAGCTCCGGGGTCTGTTTCACCGTATATATGGCAATGCCGATGCCTGCGGCATACTGACTTATCACCGTTGCCGCCGCCGCGCCGGCAATGCCCCATGGCAGCACCACCACAAACAGCAGATCCAGCACGATATTCCCCACGGCGGAGACCGCCAGAAATACCAGCGGCGTCACGGAGTTCCCCACCGCCCGGAGCAGGCAGGAGAAGAAGTTATACACCGAGGTGGCAAGGATCCCGCTGAAAATCACCAACAGGTATGTCCGCATCCCCGGACGCACCTCCTCCGGCACCCGGAGAAACCGCAAAATCCCGTCCAGCCCCAGATATACCAGCAGGTTCACAATCGCTGTTGCCGCCAGAATCAGCACCGCTCCATGAGCCACCCCCAGCCGCAGCCGGTGCATGTCCCCCTGCCCAAGGCAAATGGAATACAGCGCCCCCGCGCCCATGCTCAGCCCCAGAAAGATGGAGGTCAGAAACGTCATCAGGGTGTAGGCCGACCCCACCGCCGCCAGTGCGCCGCTGCCCAGCACCCGCCCCACGATCAGGGTATCGGCGATATTGTATAGCTGCTGGAGCAGATTTCCTGCGATCATCGGCAGGGCAAATAATATAAGACTGCGCCCAATGGCGCCATGGGTCAAATCCTGCTGCATATTCCTTCTCTCCTTTGAGTGGCTGCTGAGAATATGCGTCCTCCGTCCGCATAGGCAAACGGAGGACGATTTTTACGGTGCTGTGTTTCCCTGCAATACCTGCATCACGTTCTGCACCACAGGACGGTAATCGTCCCGGCTACAGGCTGCCACCACATACATATCTGCACCGGGAATGGGAATGGTGCGCACCGCGCTGGCCTGGCTCAGCCGGGTATTCTGATCCAGAAGACCCACACCTACCCCCATCTCCACGCACAGGATCAGGGATTCGAGACTCCGGGGCTTCCGTACAATATGAGGCGTAAAGCCGGCTTTCTGACACTGCCGCACCAGCCGTTCATAGCCCACCGGGGACTCCTCCGGGGAGATTACTACAAAATTTTCGTTTTTCAGCTGGGTCATCTCCAGCTCCGGCTCCTGCGCCAGCGGGTGGTTCCGGTGAATGGCAATGGCAGGGGGCTGGGGACATACTCTGACCGTCCGGAATTCGGTTTCCTCCTCCACGTCAAAATCCAGCGTCACGATCAGATCGTAATGCCCGTTTTTCAGGCCGCTTCGGAGGTTGGAGAAGGAGTTCCGTTCCAGCTCCAGCTCCAGATTGGGATACAGTGCCTGCGCCAGATTCAGCCGGGTGAGCAGCAGTGCGCTGACCTCCTGCCCCTCCAGAATGCCGATGTTCAGCCGCGCCTCCTCCCGGCGGGACAGCTCCCGCGCCTGCTCAAACAGCCGCTCCAGCTCATCAGGCAGATCCTTTAGATGGTCATAGAGCAGACTTCCCGCAGGCGTCAGCTTGACAGAGCGCTTGTTGCGGACAAACAGCGGAAAATCCAACTCCTGCTCCATCTGGGCCATCTGCTTGGATACGTTGGGCTGGGCAGTATAGAGCCGCCGGGCCGCCTCGGAAAAATTGCCGCACCGGGCAACCTCCACAAAATACCGGAGCTTGGTCAGATTCATGTCGCATATCCCCCGTCCAAATTATTTTTCTTTCGACATTATAGCATATTACCAAAAGAGCCGCAATTGGATTTATGCAAATACACAAGAAACCGCCTCAGTTATTCCAATTGATATATCAAAATTGCCGATTTGGGTATTTCACAGAATCCATTTGGACTGTTATACTGAGTTTGTCAGAAAAATAATAAAGAAATTTGGACACCAGACTGCGGGGCTGACCACCTGCGCCTTGTCTGATTTCCGGATAAAAAGATGAAGGAGGCACAACCATGAAGGTTCTTGGTATTTCCGCAGGAACAAACGGCGGCAGCAACGACGCCATGTGTAAGGAGGCCCTGATGGGTGCAAAGGAATTGGGTGCGGAGATCGAGTTCATCAATCTCCACAAGCTGAATATCCGCCACTGCACCGGATGTAAGGCCTGCGTGATGAGCCTGTTCTCCGGCAAGGGCAACGCCTGCGTGCTGAAGGACGATTTTCAGTGGCTGGTGGACAAGATGTATGAGGCCGACGGCATTGTCTGGGCAGTCCCCATTTTTGAAAAGGGCGCACCCGGCATCTTCCACACGGTGATGGATCGCTTCGGCCCCCGTCTGGATCGAGGCAATGTGATGATCGCCCAGAAGATCGCCGAGCAGGGCGGCAAGCCCATCGATCCCAAGTACTTAAAGGAGATTGCCGTTTCCTATATGGGCATCGGCGGCTCCGACTGGGCCACCCGGGTTCAGTGTGACTTTGCCAATCAGGCGCTGACCCCCAAGTGGACGCTCATTGACAACGACTGCTTCAAATGGTCGCTGGACATCATTATGAACGACGAGGCCATTGCCCGCGCCCATACCATCGGTCAGAATCTGGCCAGAGCTGCGCAGAAGATTGCAGACGGCACCTTCCAGCCCCCTCACGGCATCATCGGCGAGGACTACTGCGGACCCAAGGGCGTATGTCCTCATTGCTGCGGCAACAACTTCTATCTTCAGGAGGACGGCACGGCCATCTGTTGTGCCTGCGGCACCGAGGGCGTTATGAAAAATGTCGATGGCAAGTATGTGTTCGAGTTCGATGCGGAAAAGTGGATCCCCCATGCCCACGATTCCATCTCCGGCAAGTTCATCCACGGCGATGACATTCAGAAAAATGAGGGCAAGGCGCGAGCCGCCATGCAGACCCCCGAAGCCAAGGAAAGAAAGAAGAAATACGCGGAGTTTATTCAGTCCTCTAAGCCTATGTAAGGAACCTTACGTTTCAGCTAGGAATGAAAATCTGAAAGGAGTTACATATTTTATGAAAGCAATTGCACTGTATGGTAAAAAAGATGCGAGAATCATCGAAAAGCCTGTTCCTCAGGCGGAGGAAAACCAGCTGGTGGTAAAGATCGACTATGTTGGCATCTGCGGCACTGACGTAGAGTTCTTCCAGTCCGGCGCAGTACCTCCCTTTGTTCACCTGCCCATGGTGCTGGGACATGAGAACGTAGGCACCGTGGTGGAGGTCGGCAAGGGCGTCACCGATTATAAGGTCGGCGATAAGATTCTCTGCGGCCCTCCCTCCCACTGCGCCGAGGACTGCCCCTCCTGCCGTCAGGGCAAGACCAATATCTGTATCAACGGCTTCCCCCGCACCGCCGGCATCGGCGGCCCCGACGGCGGCTATGCCGAGTACATGCTGGTTCGTGACGTCAAGCACACCATGCTGGTGAAGGTTCCGGAGGGCGTTGACCCCAAGGACGCAGTGCTGTTTGACGTAATCTGCGTCTCCCTCCACGGGGTGCGGAATTCCGCCTTTCAGTTTGGCGACAACGTGGTGGTTTCCGGCACCGGCCCCATCGGTCTGGCGGCCATCCAGTGCCTGAAGGCTGCTGGTGCCAACAAGATCATTGCCCTTGGTACCAATTCCGCCAAGGAGCCGATCATCAAGGCCTACGGTGCGGACTACTTCATCAACTCCAAGGAATGCACCGACCTTGCCGGCGAAGTGCAGAAGATTCTTGGCTCCCCTGTGGGCGCCGATGTGGTTTACGAATGCGCAGGCAATATGGTTTCCCTGTCCAACTGCGTCTATCAGTGCGTCAAGCCCGGCGGACAGGTTGCTATCATCGGCACCATTCAGGAGCCTATGACTGCGCTGGTCCCCGGCCAGTTCTCCATCCACGAGCCGAACTTCCAGTTCTCCTTTACTTATACCGAGGAGGATGTTAAAATCTATCTCGATATGGTTGCCTCCGGAAAGATGCAGTTCCCCGGCATGGTCACCGATATCGTGTCTCTGGATCACGCCATTGATATGGGCCTCAACCGTCAGGATCGCAGAGGCATGCTGAAAATTCTCATCGACCCCAGTCTGTAAGGAGGACATCACTATGTACGAAATTCCAAAGGTATTACAGCCCGTCCGCATCGGGGGCGTGCTGCTGAAAAACCGCATTATCTCCGCACCCACCACCATGCACTCCCTGTCCAACGGGGAGCTGTACCCCACCGAGGACGCCATTTCCTTCTTTGAATCCCGTGCCCGCGCCGGGGTCGGCATGGTCACTGTGGCCGGTCTCAAGGTCGGCAAGGACGTGGCGGATGACGGTCAGAACACCGCATGGGACGTGAACCAGCCCAACCATCGGAACAAGCTCATGGAGCTGGTGGAGCGGGTACACTTCTATGGGGCGAAAATTTCCATGGAGCTGATCGGTATTTTCCCGGAGGGCTATACCGTCTCCGACGGCTGCTCCATCATGGGCTGGGCCACCGGTCACGAAATCACCCGCGAGGCCATGGAGCAGTTCAAGGAGGAATGGGCGCAGGCTGCTGCCGATCTGGTGGACTGCGGCTTTGACGCCATCCTCATTCACTCCGGTCACTCCGTCCCGCTGGCGCAGTTCCTCTCTCCCCTGACCAACAAGCGCACCGACGAATACGGCGGCTCCACCGAGAACCGCTGCCGCTATCTCATTGAGATTCTCGACGCCATCCGGGCAAGAGTGGGCAACAAGCTGCTCATTGAGGTTCGCATCTCCGGCACTGAGTTTGAGGAGGGCGGCATTGATCTGGAGGAGGGCATCCGCATCGGCGAGCTGATTCAGGATCATCTGGACATTCTTCAGGTTTCCGCAGGCATGCACAATCCCAAGTGGATGACATGGGTACATCCCTGCGGCTTCCGTCCGCCCATGCCCAACGTGTGCGTGGCCGAGGCCTTTAAGAAGACCGGCAAGTTCCATGTACCAATTGTCACTCTGGGCGCCATTGATTCTCTGGAATCTGCTGAGAGCATCATTGCGGACGGCAAGGCCGACCTTGTGACCATGGCCCGGAGCCTGATTGCCGACCCTGAGCTGATCCGCAAGGGCATGAAGGGCAAAACCGCAGATGTGACCCCATGTATCAAATGCATGCGCTGCCACGACTCCACCGTGTACGGGCATCATTTCCAGTGCGCCGTGAACCCCACCGCCGGTTTGGAGGCCAGTCTCCAAAAGCTGGTGCAGGAGCCGGGCGAATGTAAGAAGGTCGCCGTCATCGGCGGCGGCCCCGCCGGTATGAAGGCCGCCTGTGTGGCGTCCGACCGGGGGCATCAGGTCACGCTGTTTGAGCAGTCCGACCGTCTTGGCGGCATGCTCCACTATGCGGGCTACTTCTCCTTCAAGTACCCCGTAAAGGACTACATGAACTGGCTGATTGCACAGGTCAACAAGCGCCCCATCGACGTAAAGCTTGGCACAAAGGCCGCCCCCGAAACCGTACAGGGCTATGATGCAGTACTGGTTGCCATTGGCGCAGAGCCGCTGATTTTGCCGGTTCCCGGTGTGGAGCAGGCAAAGATCGCCATTGAAACGCTGGGACATGAGGACACTCTGGGCGATTCCGTCATCCTCATCGGCGGCGGTCAGGTGGGCTGCGAGACTGCCCTCCACTACGCAAAGCTGGGCAAGAAGGTAACGGTAATGGAGATGCAGGCCGAGCTGGCTCCCGACGCCTCCACCACCGGACGGAATGAGCTGCTCACCGAAATTGAGAAAGAGCCGAACTTCATCACGCTCACCGGCGCACGGTGCGTTTCCCTCACCGCCACCTCCGTGACCTATGAAAAAGACGGCAAACTGGAGACCATCTCCGCCGACTCCGTGGTGCTCTCCGCCGGTATGAAGGCAAAGACTCGGGAGGCCGATTCCTTCATTGGCACCGCACTGGACTTCGCCGAGATTGGCGACTGCGTCCGGGCAAGAACTGTGGAGTATGCCACCAAGGAAGCCTACTACGCCGCAGTGAATCTGTAAATTCCCCGTGGGAGACGGTCTGACCAGCCGTCTCCCATCCAAAAAAGCGCGGCCTGACCAGCCGCACACCTCACCGGAGCAGCCCTCCGGCTGCTCCTCCCAAAGGAGAAAGACTTGTTATGCGTAAAAATCAGACTCAGGAAAAAGATATTTCCTTAATCAGCGCCAATTTTGGCGTAAAGGGCTGGGGTATCTTGATCCTCACCTTCCTATGCATTTTCCTTGACTCCTCGCTGATCAACGACTCCCTGAACGTTGTCATTGACGTATTCGCCAACCAGCATGGCTGGAACAGCGGCATGCTCTATGGCTTCTCCACCATCACCGCATGGATTGCCGTTGTAGGTGCCGCCCTCTGGGGCGTGCTGTCCAGCAAGATTACCATCCGCTGGAGCTGGGCCATTTCCCTGCTGATTACCGGCATTGCCTGTCTCGTTTGGGGACACGCCTCCACCCCTGCCGTATATTTCGTATGTCTGGCTGTCTCCGCCGTGGGCGGCATGGGCTTCTGCTATATCTGCTCTCTGAACGTGGTTTCCAACTGGTTCCCCCGGAAGAAGGGCATGGCAATGGGCTGGGTCACCATCGGCTTCCCCCTGTCCGCCGCTGTGACCTCTCAGGTGATGGGAAAGATCGTCACCACCGGCGGCCTCACCGAGGTCTACACCATCTATGCCGTGGCTTCCTTTGTGCTCTGCGTGCTGGTGGCGCTGTTCGTCCGGGATTATCCGGAGCAGGCCGGCGCTTACCCCGACAACAACCATAAGTTTGACAACGAGGCTGCAAAGAAGGAGCTTGCCGAGGGTCTTGCATACATGAAGAACTCCCCGTGGACGGTGAAAAAACTGTTCTCCACCGGCAAGGTCTGGCTCATCGCCATTTCCCTTGGCATTATGGAGCTGCTGTCTCTGGGCATCATGACCAACTTCGTTCCCCGAATGATTCAGGCGGGCTATGTAGACGCCAACGGCGGCCCTGCTCCCATCGTCTTTGCCATGCTGGGCATTGCAGGCATTCTGGCCTGCGTCGGTTCTGTGGGCTGCGGCATTCTGGATGCCAAGCTCGGCCCCAAGAAGGCCATTCAAATCACCATGCTGGTGGCAGTCATCGCCATCGTCCTGAATCTGATTCCCACCACCGCCACCAAGTTCGCTTCTCTGCCCTTCCTTGCAATCATGCTGGGCGGTGCTGCCAACTATCTGGTTTCTCTTACCAATACCATCTGGGGGCGCTATGACTTCCCCATGGCCTATAAGGTGCTCAAGCCCATGGTTGCCGCCATTGGCGCGCTGGGCGTATCCATTGTGGGCATCATCGGACGCAGCGTATCCTATGCCGCGGCTTATGGTGTGCTGGCCGTACTGACCGTGATTGCACTGGTGCTGGTCAGCATGGTAGACGATACCACCATCGGCAGAAACTGAGTCTTCTGCCCCCCAACTCTGCTACCTTCCTTTCACCCCCATAGCGTTGGCTGCTGCATACCTTGCAGCAGCCAACCGTGAAATTCAGCCTTCGGCTGAGTGAAATCGCCCCGCCGGGGCGGTGAAGGTGTCCCAAGGGACAGATTGAATGACCCCTCCGGCAAAATCAAGGATTTTGCCACCTCCCCTGTTAGGGGAGGCAAGAGGCGCGCCCCATCAGTCGCCCCAATGGGGTCCCCGCCAGAGCCCAGCGTAGCGGGATTGGTGGGGAAAGG
>CAJKSU010000034.1 GCA_905202605.1 uncultured Eubacteriales bacterium | reverse complement strand
TCGGTGATGACAATGCTTCGGGGCTTCCGCTCCACGCTCTGCCCCTTCCGGGCCAGCTCATAGAGCTTCTTTCCTCCGATCTTCACCGCGGAATACATGGGCGGGATCTGCTGCTGCGGCCCTAAGAACTGCTCCAATACCGCTTCCAGCTGCTGCCGGGACACCTCCACCGAATGCTGCTCCAGCACCTCACCGGTAATGTCCTGCGTATTGGTTACTATCCCCAGCAAAAGCTCCGCCACATATTCCTTTTCATCGTTTTCACACAGCTCCACTGCCCGCGTTCCCCGTCCCAGAAACACCGCCAGAACACCGGTTGCCATGGGATCCAATGTTCCGGAATGACCAATGCGGCGCTGCTGGTAAATGCCCCGGAGCTTTGCCACCACATCATGGGACGTCCACCCCTGAGGCTTATCCACTAGAATAATCCCGTTCATTACAGTTCCACGCCGCAGTGGGCGATAGCCTCCAGAATTTTCTTCTTTGCCTGCTCCGGCCCCTCCGGGACGCTGGCTCCGGCTGCCGCCTTGTGACCGCCGCCACCCAGCTTTGCGCAGATTGCCGAAGCGTTGTAGTTTTCCCCGGTGCGCAGAGAAATCTTTGCGCCTCCCTCTTTCAGTTCCTGAATCATCACGCCAATCTCCACACCCTCAACGCTTCTGGCAAAGCCGGAGATATCATCGGTATCATTGCTGTCCGCGCCGACCCGATCCAGCAGCTCCTGCGTCATGATACAGACCCCCACCAGACCGTCTGCATAAAATTCAAGAGACTCTGTCAGCGCAGCCTCCAGCCGCAGACGTGCAATCGTCTTGGTGTCGAACATCACCTTGTTGATGGGATAGGTGTCCGCTCCCAGATCCTTCAGCTCCGCTGCCGCCCGAAGGGTATTGCCGGTGACATTGGAGTATCGGAAGCAGCCGGTATCAGTAGAGATTGCCAAATACAGTGCCTCCGCCATGGTCTTGTCCACCGGCCCCAGCAGCTGCAGAATCTCCAGCAGGAGCTCGCCGCAGGCCGCGCACTGGGGCTGCACATTGGTATACTGCGCATAGCCCTCGTTGGATATATGGTGGTCAATGGAGAGGACGGTTTTCCCCACGAACTGTTCTCCGTTCAGGGGCAGCAGGTTTTCCGTTGCCATGTCCACGGAAATAATGGTCGCGTTCTCCGGCACCGTTTCTGTCTCCATGCCTGCAAGGTAGGGCAGGAACCGAGTTGTGGTCTGGGGATTCTTCCAAATCACCGCATTCTTTCCCAATGCACGCAGGCCACGGCACAAAGCTGCTGCACTGCCTACCGCATCACCGTCAGGGCGGCAATGGTTCAGGATCAGATATTGGTTGTGGCTGCGGAGGAAATCAGCTGTTTCCCTGTTCGTCATTGTTTTCATCATTCAGTTCATCCTCAGGTATATCCAGTTTGGACAGGATCTCAAAAATTCTGGTGCCGTGTTCAATGGAGTGATCCTCTTCGAAGACCAGCTCCGGCGTATAGCGGAGCTGGAGAGAGGCCCCCAACTGCCGCCGGAGAAAGCCTCCGGCGGATTTCAGGCCCTTCAGAACCTCCTTGCTGCGGGACTTATCATACACGCTCACATAGACCTTTGCGGTTCGGAGATCCGAGGCCGTATCTACAGTGGTGATGGTGATCATCCCCTGCACTCTGGGGTCCTTCAAGGAGCGAATGGATGTGCTCAGCTCCCGCATGATTTCTTCGTTGATGCGTCCGATTCGGCTGGATGCCATATGCGTCCCTCCTTAATATCAGTCCTTGATCTGCTCCATGACGAAGCACTCAAAGACGTCGCCTTCCTTAATATCGTTAAACTTGTCGATGGTCATGCCGCACTCAAAGCCGGTGGTGACCTCCTTGACAGAATCCTTAAAGCGCTGGAGGGATCCAAGCTCGCCCTCGTGTACCACAATGCCGTCACGAACCACGCGCACGCTGCCATCCCGCTGGATCTTACCATCGTTGACGTAGCAGCCCGCAACGGTACCAACGGAGGATACCTTATAGGTCTGGCGAACAGTCGCATGGCCCACCACGACCTCCTTGAACTTGGGATCCAGCAGACCCTTCATGGCCTTTTCCACCTCTTCGATGCACTCATAGATGATCCGGTAGGTACGGATCTCTACGCCCGCACGGGTAGCAGCAGCCGCTGCAGCCGTCTCAGGCCGTACATTGAAGCCAACAATGATTGCGCCGGAGGTAGAAGCCAACAGCACATCGGACTCGTTCACCGCACCTACGCCGGAATGGATAACCTTAACCTGAACCTCGTCATTGCTGAGCTTCAGGAGGCTAGCCTTGACCGCCTCGGCAGAGCCCTGAACATCCGCTTTAACGATGATGTTCAGCGCCTTCATGTTCCCCTCCTGCATATGGGCAAACAGGTTCTCCAGGGTCACGGTGCCGCTGAGGTTTTTCGCCTTGGAATCCTTCTCCGCCTGCTTGCGCTCCTCTGCCAGCTGACGCGCCATGCGCTCGTCCGCTACCGCATTGAAGGTATCACCCGCCTGAGGAACCTCTGCCATACCGATAATCTCCACTGGTACGGAGGGACCGGCAGTCTTGATGGTTCTGCCGCGGTAATCCGTCATCGCACGTACACGCCCCACCGCAGTACCAGCAATAATGACATCCCCCTGCTTCAGGGTACCGTTCTGCACCAGCAGAGTGGATACGGGGCCTCGTCCCTTATCAAGACGCGCCTCAATCACAGTGCCGGAGGCCTCACGGTTGGGATTGGCCTTCAGTTCCCGCATCTCTGCGGTCAGAACGACCATCTCCAGCAGTTCCTGTACGCCCATGCCGGTCTTGGCAGAGATCTCGCACATAATGGTGTCACCGCCGTATTCCTCCGGGATCAGGTCATACTTCATGATTTCCTGCTTAATCCGCTCCGGGTTCGCGCCGGGCAGATCCATCTTGTTAATGGCAACAATGATCGGGATCTCCGCCGCCTTGGCATGGTTGATAGACTCAACGGTCTGAGGCATAATGCCGTCATCCGCTGCCACCACCAGAATTGCCACATCGGTACACATGGCACCACGAGCACGCATAGAGGTAAATGCCTCATGACCCGGGGTATCCAGGAAGGTGATGGTGCTGCCGTTGACATCAACCTGATAGGCGCCGATTGCCTGAGTAATGCCGCCCGCCTCACCGGAGGCAACGTGAGCCTTTCGCACATAGTCCAGAAGGCTGGTCTTACCGTGATCGACGTGGCCCATGACCACCACAACAGGCGGCCGGTTCTCCAGCTCGTCCTCGGTGTCCACATGGTCGCTGATCAGGCGCTCCTCCGTGGTAACGATCACTTCCTTCTCCACCTTGCAGCCCATTTCCTCAGCAATGATGGCGGCAGTCTCATAGTCAATCACTTCAGAAACAGAGGCCATGATACCGTTCTTAATCAGGCAGCGAACTACCTCTGCGCCGGTCTTCTTCATTCGAGAGGCCAATTCGCCAACACTGATCTCATCGGGAATGGAAACCTTGACCGGAGCCTTCTTGGCGATTTCCAGCTGGAGACGGCGCATCTTCTCCTGCTCCTCGTTGCGGCGCTTGTTGCCAAAGTTGCCGCCGCGACCCTTATTCTTGTTGCCCACGCGCACCTTTTTGCTGGTGTACTTCTGCGCTTTTTCAGGCACCAGTGCGTCCACGCGGTCATCAAAGCGATCTGCGTTCACCGTGACACGGCTGGTGTCCACTACCCGGCGCTCTTTCTTCCGCTTGGGCTGCTGGGCATTCTGGGGCTGTGCATTCTGATTATTCTGGTTATCCTGAACATTCTGCTGGGACTGCTGGGAACGGTTCTGACCGCCCTGAGGCCGATTCTGCTGCCCATTCTGCCCGTTCTGCTGGGGGCGCTTATTGCCGTTTCCGGCTGGCTGAGTCTTCTGTACCTGCTGGGGCTTTGCCTCGCTCTTGGGCTGCTCCTTCTTGGCCGGCGCATCGTCAACCACCAGAAGGTCGGGGTTATCCTGAGTCTGCTGCAACCGGGCAGCAAACACTTCTTCAATGGACTCAATCTGATTTTCTCTGGTAATCAGGTCAAATACCAAATTCAACTGATCGTCAGACAGCACCTGTGCGCTGGACTTTGGCGCTTCAAAGTGCTCCGTCACCATATTTACCACATTCTTAGCGGGCATATCAAAATCCTTTGCCACTTCTCGAATCTTATATTTCACGAAACTGCTCATAGAGCCACCTCCAAATACTTGATCTATTGTTTCCCTTTTTTCTTCCGGGCGCGTTGCTGTTCCTTCTGGCGCTGCTTCATGGAAGCTGCCTTGGTACGAACCGCAGCAAGCTGCTGAGCATAGCGCTCCGGCTCTCCCAGCGTTTCCAGAAACCGCTGCGCCAGAAACACATCCGTAAGTGCCGCCATTGCCACGGAAGTGCGGCCAAATACCGCCCCAAGGGTATCTTTATCTGCGTCGATTGCAGCCACCGGGCTGGTGTGCAGCGCTGCAAAGGACTGCGCCCTGCGCACGGTATGCCCCGCCGCATCAGATGCCAGAATGATAAGTCTTACTTTCCCTGCACGAGCTGCGGCGCCTACCGGCTCCTCACCGATTTCAATGTTGCCGCCCTTCTGGGCAATTCCCAAAAGCCCCATGGCCTTTTCATGCATCCTCATCCGCCTCCATCTGCTGCTCGAGCTGCTGGTACAGCTCCTGCGGAATGGTGGTTTCAAAGCCCCGCGCCAGCGCGCCGGATTTGACAGCCCGACGCAGACATTCCCTGCTGCGGCACACATACGCACCGCGCCCCGGCGCTTTCCCCCGAAGGTCCATGGAAATCGTCCCCTCCGGAGACTTCACCACACGCACGAGGTCTTTTTTCGGTTTCATTTCCCGGCAGCCGACACACTGCCGCATTGGGATTTTCTTCATAACACACCTCTTTCGGAATTACAGCGCACCTTCGGGAACTCAATCGTCCAGCGTTACAAGCTCCTCGTCCGTCTCCGCCACGAAATCCGCCGGCGCTTCGGCAGCCTCCGCTGCCTCGTTCTGCTCCTCCGCAGTCTGCTCCTCCGCAGTCTGCGCCTCTGCAAGCGGCGCTTCCTCTTCCTCCAGCTCCTCTGCAGCAGTTTTGGACTTGATGTCGATTTTATAGCCGGTAAGCCGGGCAGCCAACCGGGCATTCTGTCCCTCCTTACCGATGGCAAGGGACAGCTGATCGTCCGGAACGATCACACGGCAGTTCTTAGTGCCGGGATAGGTAATTACCTCAAGAACATCTGCGGGAGAAAGCGCCGCCGCCACAAACTCGGCAGGATCCTCAGAATACTTGATAATATCCATCTTCTCACCGCCCAGCTCATCCACAACAGCACCCACACGTCCGCCTCTGGGGCCAACGCAGGTACCCACGGGATCAACGTCGGGATCGGAGGCCCAAACCGCCAGCTTGGTGCGGCTTCCAGCCTCACGGGCAATGGAACGGATCTCCACGGTTCCATCGGCAATCTCCGGAACCTCCAGCTCAAACAGCCGCTTGACCAGACCGGGATGGGTTCGGGATACCATCATCTGCGCACCGTGGCTGGACTTCCGTACATCCACAACATAGACGCGGATGGTGTCCCCCTCTACCCAACTCTCGCCGGGAACCTGCTCGCTCGCACTGAGATAAGCGTCCATCTTGTCGGTGCCAGTACCGATACGAACCGTAATGCCATTGTTGATAGGATCAATCCGCAGCACGGTACCGGTGAGCATCTCATGGGATTTGGAAGTAAACCGCCCATATGCAGCCTCACGCTCCGCCTCGCGGATGCCCTGAATGATAACGCCCTTTGCAGTCTGCGCGGCAATGCGTCCGAACTGCTTGGCCTTAGTTTCCACTTCCACCAAATCGCCTTCCACAGCGCCGGGCATATATTTCTGTGCTTCCGCCACAGAAATCTCCGTTGCAGGGAACTGAACGTCCTCCACGACCTCCTTCTGGGCAAACAGCTTCATCTCGCCATCAACGATATTGACGGTAACGTTCTCGGTATAGCCGGTGTGATCCTTCTTATACGCAGCCAGCAGCGCCTGGGTGATCTTTTCCAGCATGTAATCCTTGGGTATGCCCTTTTCCTTTTCCAGCTGGTCCAGTGCTCCCATAATTTCGGCGTTCATTTTTCAAATTCCTCCAATCAGAACTCGGCATAAAGCCGCACCATGGCGACCTCTTCCGGTGTAAATGTCATAGTGTTTTCTTTCACTTCCAGAGAAATGGTGCCGTCCTGATAATCCTTCAGGACGCCAATATATTCTTTCCGTCCGTCTCTGGGTCGATACAGCCGCAGGAGTACCTTGCTTCCCAAAAACTGCTGAAAATCTCCGGGGCGCTTTAATACGCGCTCACAGCCCGCCGAACAAACCTCAAAGGTATAGCTGTCAGGAATGGGATCCGTTTCGTCCAAAATGGGATCCAGCGCACGGGAAACATTTTCACAATCTGAAATATCTACCGGGCCGTCCTTGTCGATATAAACCCGCAGGAACCAGTCCGCGCCCTCCCGGACATATTCTACGTCCCAGATACGCAGTCCAAACTGCCGTGCCACCGGCTCAGCTAGCTTCCACACCTGATCTGTGATCTTACTCATATTGCCCCCTTAATCAGCAAGAAAGAGTGGGCCACCGGCCCACTCCTTTAGACGAACATACTTACATGATGATTATAGCATGCCATTACTGGATTTGCAAGGCTTTTTCCCGGATTCTCAAGAAAAAACTTATGTTTTCTTCTGCTTACAGCGTTCCGGACGCATGCCGGGTGACATGGCAGCTCATGTTAACCACGCAAGGCAGCCCCGCAATATGAGTGGCATAGGGGCGGATATGCACCGCCAGTGCCGTAGTTCTGCCGCCCATACCCTGAGGGCCGATGCCAAGGCGGTTGATATGCTCCAGCAGTGCCTGCTCCTTTTCCCCGTAGAACTCGTCAGGATTCGGGTTATCCACAGGCATCAGCAGCGCCTTTTTCGCTTCCAGAGCGCACTGCTCAATGGTGCCGCCCAGCCCAACGCCCACCACCACCGGCGGGCAGGGATTAGATCCGGACTCAGATACACTGGATACGATCCAGTCCTCAATATCCTGCCATGAGGCCGCCGGAGTAAACATCCGCATAGCGGACATGTTCTCACTGCCAAAGCCCTTGGGAGCCACGGTCACAGAGAAACCGTCGCCTGGAACAATACTTGTATGGAGCACCGCCGGGGTATTGTCGCCGGTGTTCTGCCGCCGCAGCGGATCACTGACCACCGAGCAGCGCAGGAAGCCGTTCAGATAGCCGTTGCGGACGCCCAGATTCACTGCGTCTGTCAGGCTTCCATCGGCAATGTGTACCTCCTGCCCGACCTCCAGAAACACCACCGCCATGCCGGTATCCTGACAGATGGGAACACCCTTTTCCCGCGCCATCTGAAAATTTGCGGTAATATCCTGCAAAATTCCCTTGCCCACCGGGCTTTCTTCCTTTTTCTCCGCCTGTTCGATCACCCGGCACAGGTCATCCGGCAGGATCGTCGCCGCTTGAATGCACAGCCGCTCCACCAGTGCGGAAATATCTCCGCAGGAAATCTCTCTCATATCAGTTACACTTCCTTCCCAATGAATATACCCCTTCGATCCGGGTATCCAAATCCAGCGGATCCCCGGTGGCAAGCACCAGATCCGCGTCCTTGCCAACCTCCAGACTTCCGATTCTGTCCTCCAGTCCGGCAATTTTGGCAGGCTGAATGGTAATCGCCGCCAGAGCCTCCTGCCGGGACAGTCCGGAACGCATTGCCATAGCAGCGCACAAAGGCAGATATTGCAGGGGCGTTTCGGGATGGTCTGTGCAGATCGAGCACAGCACCCCGTTGTGAGTCAGCACCACCGGGCCGGAAAAGCTCATGTTTTTCAGCTCCGGCTTGCAGCGATCCAGCAGGTTCGGTCCGGTCACCACCCGCGCCTGCTCCTCCCGCATGATATCCGGCGCCAGATAGGCCTCGGTGCCGTGGATGATCACATAGTCCAGATCGAATTCCTTTGCGATCCGCATGGCGGTAAAAATATCGTCCAGCCGATGGGCATGAAAATGCGCCTGAATCTCCCGATTTAGTACCGGAACCAGTGCCTCCAGCTTTATGTCATAATCCGGAGCGTCAAAGTCCGGATCGTCCTGAGCCAACTGCTGCTTCGTCCGATACTCCTGCGCCTTCCGCAGGTTCTCCCGGATCAGCGCCGCCGTTGCCATCCGGGTCACCGGCGTTTCGTCCCGGTCATTGTAGGTGGACTTTGGATTCTCGCCCAATGCAAACTTCATAGCAGCGGGGGCTTTCAGAACCATATCATCAATTCGCCGTCCACAGGTTCGGATTGCCGCCGCCTGTCCCGCAATGGGGTTGGCGGAACCGGGGGCCACGATCACCGCTGTAACGCCGCCGTTTCGGGCATCCTCAAAGGTGCGGTCCAAGGGATTGATGCCGTCGATCACCCGCAGCTGCGGCGTGATAGGATCGGTGGACTCATTGCAGTCCTCGGCTTCAAAGCCCACGCCGTCGCCAAACAGTCCCAGATGGGTGTGGATATCCACGAACCCCGGCAGCAGCCATTTGCCCTCGGCATCGAGAACTTCTTCTCCCACCGCCGGAGCATACTGCTCCATGGTTCCCATTTCCTCAATGGTTGTGCCAAACCGCAGATAGCCGTCCGCAATAGGACTGCCCACCACGGGATAAATGTATGCATGGGTGATGACCATAGTATTCTCCTATTTCGTAAAAATCTGAGGCCGGAGGATTTCCTCCGGCCTCCGTGAAAGCATTTGGTCTTATATTGGTGCGCCAATCAGCCGCGGCGACGTCTCCGTCCACCGCCGCCGGCAGTAGCACCGCCCTCTGCTCCGAAGGAGCCAACCGGTACGGGATCTGCGGGCGTTCTGGGCTTGACCGGGCCGCCATACTTCTTGATGGCGCCGTTGGGACAGGAGGCAATGAATGCCTCGGTCTTCAGTCCGCTGTCGTCCTTGATGACGCTAATCATGCCCTCGCCGCCGACTACTGCACCAGCGGGGCAGGCCTTGAGGCAGGCACCGTTGCCTTTGCAGACGGCGGGATCAATATACAGGCTGTAGTAGCACTTGAGCGCAGTGCAGCGATGGCGGCGCACATGGAGATCCCACTCCTCGGCGTTCTGCTCCAGAGAGGTGAAAATCAGAGTTGCGACCTTCTGGGTGTTGGGGCAGCCAACGGTCTTCATGGCGACCAGAGTCTCCTTCATAACATCCAGATCATCGGCACCCGACTGGCCGTTCATAATGCCCTCCAGCATCAGCTGGAGCTGCCACAGGCCGTCACGGCACATAACGCTCTTGCCGCAGGCCTCAGCACGGGCAGCCTTTACCATGTCCAAGCACCATGCCACAGGGCAGGTGCTTTCGCTGGCAGCAGCGGGAGCCTCGGGGAGCTTGGCTGCACGCTCCAGGCACTTTTCCTTATTCGCAGCCAAAAGATTCTTATCAATCATCGAAAAACCCTCCCTTATCTCTTGCTGTAGGCGTTGAAGTTTTCAACCTTCCGGATGGGTACACGCAGGTCGCACTGCAGGCAGCGTCCGGCCTCGCACTGTGCCATTTCACAGGTGAAGTTGTTATCCACCTTATCCCACAGATGCTCAGGGCTCATACGGGTTTCGGGATCCACCACAATGGTGTCCACTCTGGGCTGGAGACCAAAGCCCTTAATGGGGCCAAGCTCCGGATTGAGGGTGCGCTCTACCAGCGTCTCGTCAATCTGCCCCTCACCGCCCAGATACTGATCGATGATAGCGGTAACCTCACGAGCGCCCGCAATGGCGTCAATGACAAACTTCGTGCCGGTAATGACATCGCCAGCGGTGAATACGCCGGGGATAGAGGTCTTAAAGCCGGACTTGCCGGTTTCGGGATCAACGGGATATCCGAAACGGTTGAGCTCCAGACCGAAGGCATCGGTCAGACCGGTAACCTGACCGGAAGCAAATACCACGGAGTCGCACTCCAGAACCTTGGTGGAATCAGGAACCTGATTCTCCACCAGATTGCGATTTTCATCGAAATAGAAGCTCTCCACCTCGTGGACACGCAGTCCGGTGACCTGCTCCTCGGTACCCTCAATGGCCTCGTTGGAGTGACCGTCATAGAACATGACGCCCTCTTCCTTAGCCTCCTTGATTTCCTGCTTGTCCGCCAGCATCTTCTCGCCCTTCTCAAGGCACACAATGTTGACCTCACAGCCCATGCGGCGCAGGGTACGGGCGCAGTCGATGGAAACATTACCGCCGCCGATGATGCAGACCTTCTTGCCGAGATCCAGCTTCATCTCATAGCCGGGAACCGCCAGCTTCAGGCGGTTGTCCTTCAGCAGCTGTACCGCGGTGTAGACATTGCGGAAATTGGAGCCGGGCAGATAGTTCAGCTTCTTGCCAACGGAGGTACCGATGGTGACCAGCACAGCATCGTAGTCCTTCTTCAGCTCTGCAACGTTCTCCACAGGAGAGTTCACCAGCAGCTTTACGCCGATATCGGTGATGTCCTTGATCTCCTTGGCAACGTCAGCGCCGGGAATACGGAACTCCGGCATACCCTTAGCCATATGTCCGCCGGCAATGGGATCCTTCTCATAAACGGTAACGTCATGCCCCAGCTTCTTGAGGTAATAAGCAGCCGTCATGCCGCAGGGGCCGCCGCCGACTACGGCGATCTTCTTACCGGTGTCGGGCTTCTGGAAGCCCTTTGCCTTCCAGAGCTGCTCCTCGTCATGCTCTGCGGCAAACCGCTTCATAGAGCAGATGGAGATGGCACGGTTGAGCTTCTCACGCTTGCAGGCCGTCTCGCAGCGATGGTTGCAGACATAGCCCAAAGCATGGGGGAAGGGAACCTTTTCATGCATAACCGCGTGTGCCTCAGCATACTTGCCCTGAGCAATAAAACGCAGGAATGCGGGAATATCAATATGGGCAGGGCAATCAGCACGGCAGGGTACCAGCGCCTGCTCACGGGGCAGGTCACTGCGGAACAGCCCCTCCATGTCCACCAGCGCACCGGTAGGACAGACTTCGACGCAGGCAGAGCAGAACCGGCACTCGGACTGGTTCAGCGGCAGGTCGTCGGGGGTAGAGATATAAGTCTCCATGCCCTTCTTCTGATAGTCGATGGCGCCGACCTTACGCAGGCTGCCGCAGGCACGGACGCAGCGACCGCACTGAATGCAGCGGTCGTTCTCACGGATGATTACCGGGGTGCCGGTGCCGATTTTCAGCGTGGTCTTTTCGGGGAACTCGTCCTTCATGCGCGCATGGAGAACGCCCAGATACTGCCACATGGCCTGCAGCTCGCAGTTGCCGTAAGCGCGGCAGCCGGTGCAGTCATGGGGATGACCGGCCATAATCAGCTCCAGTGCAATTTTCCGCAGCTGGGAGAGCTGTTCGGTCTTGGTATGTACCTTCATACCCTCCTGAACCTCGGTCACGCAGGAGGATACGGGTGCCTCCTGTCCATCGATCTCCACCACGCACATCTTACATCCGCCGGTAGCAGGCAGATCGGGATGGGAACACAGATGCGGGATATAGATGCCCGCGGCCAGAGAGGCTTCCAGTACGCTCATGCCCTCTTCGGCCTGAATTTCGGTGCCATCTATAAACAAAGAAATTTTGCCCATTTGCTTAAACTCCCTTATATAGATTGTTGCATTGCCCCGGGATCTGCCCGAGACAGCCTACCCCCTCCGGGTAGGCGCTTCTTGGGGTATTGTACCACACCACACCCCGCCATTCAACCGTTTTTTCACGTTTCTTTGACTGGAAATTCCGCCAAATTCCGCATTTCTGGCGGTTTGCTGAAACTAATCAGCAATTTTTGGACGTTAGTGTTTCCTACGCTTCCGGCTTGTCCGCATTCTTCCGACAAACGAACCGCCCCGGAGCACCGCACACTGGCAGGCTCCGAGACGGTAGGTTTCATTTTCTAGGAAACTTCTATACTGTCCTCCGGTCGATAGACGGTATTCACGCCCGTCTCCAGATCATAGATGCCGAACTCCATCACATCCAGTTCGATCCGCCATGCATAATAGCAGACGCCCTGACGCACCTGAATTTCCATTCCGCTTATCAGCGTATTGTCATCCAGAACGGTTTGCGTTTCGCCGCTTTGAAGATCCATTGACACGAGCTGATAATAAATGGTTTCCTGCGTCGTTGTCAGGTACAGGGTGTCCCCGTCTGGATTCAGGATCTTCACATTCTCTCCGTCCACCGTTCCAAGGTGCGTGCTGCTGCCATCCTCATAGGCAATCCGGTACACGTCAAAGCCGGTTTCTTCCGCCGTCCTTTGCAGGGCAATGATGCAGTCGTCAAAGAACTTTACGTCCCAGTCCGTATCCTTTGTCCCAAGCGCCTCGGTCAGGGGCTGATAGACTTCCGTGCCGCCGGTGGGAACCACATAGCCAATCTCCCCGTTTGCGCCCAGGCAGTAGATCCTTCCGTCATGCATTCTCTGGGGTTGAGACTTTTTCAGCCGGAACAGGACCTCCTTGTCAGTTTCTCCGGTGGTAAGGTCGGTGACATAGTAGTTCCAGTACAGCTTCCCGTCCATTACGGCAATGGGCTTGACAGCGATTTTCGGATCCTTTTCCAAGGTCAACAGCAGCTCCGCGGTACCGTCCTGAATCTGATATACCTCGCCGCTGTCCGAGCAGGTGGCATACAAACCCTCGTCACAGCTGAGAATGCGGCAGGCGATTCCGCTGACCAGCAACTCCAGCCGATCCTCCTCCGGGAGGTAGCGGTAGACGCCCTCGGCTGGGCTGACAAAGCAGATGCCGTTTTCCGTGTACGTCAGGTCATAAGCGTCGCTCCGCTCATTAAAATGCTCATACCATGCGCCCGCGCCATAGGTGCCCTCCTGCTGCCAGTAGAAGTCCGGCTCCATGATCAGGCTGCCGTAGATGCCGCTGCTCTGATAGGCCAGCGTATCGGTCCCGGCGGAAAAATCACGGTAGTAAAGGCCCGCTTCCCCGCTTCGGGTATAGTAGATACCCTCCGGGGCGATCTGCCAGCTGTTGATGCTGCCCATGGAAGCAGTTTGAGCTGTATCCAGTACCACTGCCGCTTCGTTCTCTCCATCGGAGCAAAGCAGCTGCGTACTCGGTTCTCCGTTCTCCTGCATATCCGCATGGAGCAAATACAGCTTGCCATTCTGCGCCGCAAGGGTGAACGTGCCGCTTTCCAGCGTGGTTTGTTCCTGCATCTCCCCGGTGGTCAGGTCATAGCAGCAGCAAACATTCTGCTGCACATCCCCTGTGGTTTTTTCCGCTTCCAGATAGAGCTTCTCTCCATCAATCGCCGCTGTGCCGTCGGTCATGGATGCATCCAGACGCAGCAGGGCTTCCCCTTCGTCCACCGGAATCGCCACCTCCGGCGCAGCCATGGATTCCCTGACGCCGCTTTGCTCCGACGCCCAAAGCGTCTCCCTCTCTCCGGAACCAAGATCGACCCGATACAGCGTGCAGGCGGAGCTGTCCACACCGTACAGACCGCCCTGATAAACCGCACAGGGCTGGATCCATTCATTTGTATCCAGAAGCACCCTTGCCGTGCCGTCCTCAATGGACGCCGCATAAATCGTCCAGTCCTGCTGCCAGCAGACATAACCATCGCTGACCCCCAGCAGGATCGGATACCCCGGCCCCACGTCCTCCAACGTCACCAGCGTGGTTACGCCGCCATTTTCCACCAGCTCAAGCCTGCGGCTGACCAGACCGAGGCAGTACAGCTGTCCATCAGACACCGTCAGGCTGCATTCCTCGTCCGGGAGAACGGGTGTGACTTCTCCGGTTTCCGGATTCATGGACATCAGACCGATGTAGGGATCCACAAAGTACACGGCGTCCTCCCGCACTGCCACCTGATAGTCATTTACCTCTACCGCGCTTTCGCTCTCTACGGCATCCCGGATTGGATTCATCGGTGCCTCCTCCGCAGAATCCGCAGACGGCTCCTGCGGAAGCTCCGACACTGCCGGGGCAAGGGACGGCTCCGGCGCATTCTGGCTCTGCTGCTCCTGCCGGTTCCAGAGCTTTGCCGCGCTCAGTCCCAGCAGCACCACCCCGCAGAGGATGCAGGCGGCAATAGAGCCGATTTTCAGCCCCCTTCTGGGGCTTTTCTTCAGGTTCTGAGCGTCCAGCGCCATTTGCTCATTGATCTGTCCCAGTCCGTCCAGAATATCCTCAGGCTTCATCCAGCATTCCCCTTTCCTGTAAGTATACAAGCAGCTGCCGCCGTACCCGGTGCAGCGCAGTCTTCACCCGTCCTTCTGTCCAGCCCAGCCGCGAGGCGATCTCCCGAATGGGCATGAGATACCAGTATCGCAGCAGGAACATCCGCCGCCGCTCTACGGGCAGCGTTTTTAAAAATGCCTCCAGCATCCGCCCCAGCTCCGCGGCCTCCACCTGCTGCTCCACATTGTCCCCGGAGGGAATGCACTCCCCCAACTCCTCCAATGCCAGCACCATTTCACCGCCCCGCTTTTCCGCAGTACGTCTCCGCCACCGATCAATGGAGGCATTCCTTGTGATTCGCCCCAAAAAGCCCTGTAGACATCCGGGGCGCTTGGGCGGAATGGCATTCCACGCGGAAAGCCAGATATCGTTGACCGTCTCCTCGGTATCCTCCCGATTTTGAAGAATGCCATAGGCGATCGCACTGCAATACGCGCCGTATTTTTTTGACGTCTCCTGAAGCGCCTGTTCATTGCGCAGAAAATACAGCTCCAAAATTCCGCTGTCATCCATTCTTCTGCCCCCTTTCCTGTATTTTGTATTCTCTATCCTTATAGACGCAAACCTCTGCCCGGAGGTTACAGGATTTTTACGAAAAATAAAAAGGAGCAGGGATTTCATTTCAATCCCCGCTCCCGGTTTGATTCATCCAATCCCCACCGCGCCAAACAGCATCACCACAAAGGGTACCAGCACCAGTGCCGGGAGAAAATTGATGACCTTGATTTTCGTCACACCGATGATATTCAGCCCCAGCGCCAGAATCATCAGGCTTCCGGCGCAGCTCATTTCCGCAATGGCGCTGGCGGACAACACCGGCGCTAAAAACTGCGCCAGCAGCACGATCCCGCCCTGAAACACCAGCACAAACGCCGCCGAAAACAATACGCCGATGCCCAGCGTTGCCGAGAGCATGATCGACGAAATAAAGTCCAGCAGTGACTTGGTGAGCAGCATTTCGTTGTCGCCCTTCAATCCAGCGTTCAGGGAGCCAACAATGGTCATGGCTCCGACGCAGAACAGCAGGCACGCGGTAATAAAGCCCTGAGAGATCTGCCCGGCCTCCCCTGCTCCGGCTCTCTTTTCCGCCACCTTTTCCACGCCGCGGTTCATTCTGCCGTCCAGATCCATCAGCGTTCCCAGCAGCACGCCGATCACCATGGACAAAATCAGCACCAGCGTGTTTTCCCCCGCGGACAGTCCGGTAACGCCGATGGCGATCGTACACAGACCGATGCCGGTCATAATGCCGTCGGAAAGCCGCTCCGGGATGCCCTTTTTGCAGATCAGGCCGATGATGCTGCCCAATATAACAGTAAAAGTATTGACCAATACGCCAAACATGCTCGTTTCCTCCTTGCCCCATTCAGGGGCAGGGATTACTATATCAGCTTTTTCATCTTACGTCAATCATTTAATACATAACCGTATGAAAGTACCCCTATGCAAAAAGAGGTACCGCGCCCGCAGTACCTCAAAGCATTATCGCTCACTGGGATTCTGACGATCCTCCACGCCATCGATTTCATCCTGCTCCGGATGCCGCCCAAGGATAGAAAACTCTACCCACTCGGCAATATTGGTGGCATGGTCACCGATGCGCTCCAAATATTTGGCGATCATCAGGAAGTCCAGCACCTGCTCGCCGCAGGTGGGATCTCCGGCGATCATCTGAATCAGCTCCCGCTTGATTTCCTCAAACAGCCGATCCACCACGTCATCATCTGTAATAACCTTCTTTGCAAGCTCCAGATCCTTTTTCACATAGGCGTCCACGCTCTGGGTCACCATCTGCGATGCTGCCTTTGCCATAGCATCAATCCGATCCAGCTCCTGAATCACGTTTTCTTCCGACATATAGGTGACGATTTCCGAAATATCCGCCGCCTGATCGCCAATTCGCTCCATATCCGTGATCATTTTCAGTGCCGAGGAAATCTGTCGGAGATCCCGCGCTACGGGCTGCTGCTGCAACAGCAGCTTCAGGCACAGCCGCTCAATTTCCCGCTCCTGCTGATCAATCTCCTGATCTGCCGCAATGGCATGCTTTGCCAGCTCCACATCCCGTTTCTTCAGTGCCTCAGTCGCCGATGCAATGGCCGTTTCACACAGTGCGCCCATATGGGTCAGCTCCTGGCTCAGCAGCTCCAGCTGCTGGTCAAATGTCTTTCTCATGATACCACTCCTTAACCAAACCGTCCCGTGATGTAATCCTCGGTGCGCTTATCTGTGGGAACGGAGAACATCTTCTCGGTGTCGCCATACTCAATGACCTCACCCAGCAGGAAAAATGCCGTCTCATCCGATACACGAACCGCCTGCTGCATATTATGGGTTACCATAATAATCGTATAATCCTTTTTCAGCTCAACACACAGCTCTTCAATTTTACCTGTGGAAATAGGATCCAGCGCCGAAGTGGATTCATCCATCAGCAGCACCTCCGGCTCCACGGCCAACGCACGGGCAATGCAAAGCCGCTGCTGCTGCCCGCCGGACAGTGCCAGTGCGCTTTTTTTCAACTGATCCTTGACCTCGTCCCAGATGGCGGCGGAGCGCAGAGAGTTCTCTACAATCTCCTCCAGCTTCTGCTTGTTGTGAATGCCGTGGGTTCTGGGACCATAGGCAACATTGTCAAAAATGCTCATGGGGAAGGGATTGGCCTTCTGAAACACCATACCCACCCGCTTTCGCAGGATATTCACATCCATGCCGCCGTAGATTTCCTCGTCTCCCAGCTTGATAGAGCCGGTAATCCGGCAGCCCTCTACCAGATCGTTCATGCGGTTGATGGACTTCATCAGGGTCGATTTGCCGCAGCCGGAGGGGCCGATGAAAGCGGTAATTTTATGCTCCGGGATTTTCAGATTGATATTTTTCAGGGCGTGAAAATCGCCATAGTATAGATTCAGATTTTCCACTGTTATTTTATCCATATTGTTTCTCCTCTTACTGCTTGGTCAGCTTTTTCGCTGCATAGGAAGACAGTGCATTGAGTCCAATCACCAGCACCATCAGGATTACCGCAGTAGCGTGCGCCTGATCGGTATAAAGTCCCTCGCTCATCAGCGCGTACATATGAACCGAAAGGGTTCTGGTGGATTGCAGCAGCGGCGCAGTCAGGCTGAATGCACCATTCTTAATAAACGACAGGTTGCCGGTACCGGCACCGGAGGTATAAATGAGCGCCGCGCTTTCTCCCACAATTCGCCCGATGGCTAGAATCACGCCCGCCAGTACACCGGGCATTGCAGAGGGAAGTACAATCCGGAACACGGTTCTGAGCTTACCAGCGCCCAATCCAAAGCTGCCCTCCCGATAGGAATCCGGCACTGCCATCAGCGCCTCCTCTGTGGTACGGAGAATCAGGGGCAGAATCATAATGGAAAGAGTCAGCGCACCGGACAGCATGGAAAAGCCCAAATGCAGCGATACATTAAAGAACACATAACCAAAAATGCCGTAGACAATAGAGGGTATGCCCTGAAGTGTCTCAGCCGTAAGCCGCACCAGCTTCACCAGCTTATTGCCTCGCTTTGCGTATTCCACCATATAAATTGCGGCACAAACCCCAATCGGAACCGCAATCAGCAGGCTTAGCAGTGTCATCACCAGCGTATTTACCAGCGCAGGCATCATGGACTGATTTTCCGTTGTCCACGTCCACGCAAACAGTTCCTTATGAATATGCGGTACACCGGTAATCAGCACATAGGCAATCAGAAACAGCACCACCGCTGCGGTAATCAGCGCTGCAAGATGTACCAGCAGGAACTGCACCAGCGCCATGGGATGTCGGAGATAGCTCTGCCACTTTTCCTTGACCGTGACCTGATTGATTTTCTTTTCCGCATTCATCATCCATTCCTCCCCTTCAGCAGTGAGAAACAGGTGTTAATGACGAGAATAAACACAAACAGCACCACGCCGGTGGCAATCAATGCTTCCCGATGGAGTCCGGACGCATAGCCCATCTCCAGTACGATGTTTGCAGTCATGGTGCGAAGTCCCTTCAGTAGTCCGGCCGGCATAATCGGCTGGTTGCCTGCAATCATAATCACCGCCATGGTTTCTCCAATGGCTCTGCCTACCCCCAGAATCACGCCGGACATCACGCCGGACTTTGCCGCAGGCAGCACCGCAGAGAATACGCTGCGCTCGTGGGTGGCACCCAGTGCCAGAGAACCTTCATAGTAGCTATTGGGTACAGCATTCAGAGAGGATTCTGCAACAGAAATAATAGTTGGGAGAATCATGATTCCCAACAGGACAGATGCCGTCAGCAGGCTTTTTCCACTGGTACCGGTGAGCTTCTGGATTACCGGTACAATTACCATCAGCCCGAAGAATCCGTAAACAATGGAGGGGATACCTGCCATCAGCTCTACCGCAGGCTTTAATACCCGGTAGATGCCCTTGGGGCAGAAGCGGGAGAGATAAATGGCACACAGCAGGCCAATGGGAACACCGATGAGAATCGCACCAGCAGT
>CAJKSU010000033.1 GCA_905202605.1 uncultured Eubacteriales bacterium | reverse complement strand
ATCGGACTTTCTGTGGAAAAAGACTCCGTTGTATTCGGCATTGCCGCCCGGCTGTCGCCTGTAAAGGATATTCCAACGCTGCTCACCGCGTTTTCGCAGGTAGCAGCGCAGGAGCCGTCGGCGCGTTTGGTCATTGCCGGAGACGGAGAGGAGGCCCAGAAGCTCCGTGCGCTGGCGGAGAAGCTCTGCCCGGCGGGGACGTACTGCTTTGCGGGCTGGCTTCAGGATACCGACAGCTTTTATCACGCCATTGATGTCAACATGCTGACCTCCCTTTCGGAGGGGTTCCCCTATGCCCTGCCGGAGGGTGGAAAGATGCACTGCGCTACCATTGCTACGGCGGTGGGTGGAATTCCCTATATGGTTGTAGACGGAGAAACGGGCATGCTCCTTCAGCCTGGAGATGTGGATCGACTGGTACAGCTTATGCTGGAAATGATTCAGAATCCGGAGCTGCGGAATCGGCTGGCAGAGGCCATGTATCAGCGAACCTGCCGGGATTTCTCACTGGAAGCGACTCTCCATACGCAGGAGAAAATCTATCAGGATATTCTCCGGCGGGAATGGGAAGCCACGCAGGGTGCGTGATGCCGGAAAGCAAGCGCATAAAAATGTAAGAACCGGGGCGGAAGCTTTGAAAACCATAGCTTCCGACCCGGTTCTTTGACGCTGTTTTGGAATAGAGGCATTATTTTCCCACGCAGAACCGGGAGAAAATATCCGCAGTAATATCCTCCCGCATGGCCCGACCCGTGACCTCGCCGATGGCGCTCAGTGCATCCTCTACATCCATGAGCACTGCATCCGGTGTTTCTCCGCAGGATAGGGAAATGCGTGCCTGACGAAGGCTGTCTCTGGCACGGGTGATGGCGGAGACGTGACGGGCATTGGTGAGCAGACTCCCATCACAGGGAGCGTCTGAGGAGAACAGCGCTGCTACCATTGGCTCCAGTGCCTCAATGCCCTGACCGGTTTTGGCGCTGAGAGAGAGAATATGGTCAAAATGCAGCTGGGCGGGGTCTACCACCTGCGGAAGATCCGCCTTGCCGAGAATGCAGATGGTGTGCCGGGCGTTTCGGGCGGCATCCATGGCTCGGAAATCCTCCGGGGTCAGGGGCTGAGCACCGTCCAGCACCAGCAGAGCCAAATCGGCACTTTCCACTGCTTGCAGCGCCCGCGTTACACCAATCTGTTCCACGGCATCTCTGGTTTCCCGGATTCCGGCGGTGTCGATGAGCCGCAGCACCAAGCCCCCCAGATGAATTTTTTCCTCAACTGTGTCACGGGTGGTACCGGGGATATCCGTAACGATCACCCGCTCATAGCCCGCCAGCGCATTGAGCAGGCTGGATTTTCCCGCATTGGGGCGTCCGAGAATCACGGACTTTACGCCGTTGCGCACGATCTGCCCACGCTGACAGGTGGAAAGCAGCTGCTCCAGCGCGTCAATCTGGCTGTCCAGCAGCACGGCATAGTTCTGTAGGGAAAAATCGTCGATATCCTCGTCGGGATAGTCCAGCACCGCGTGAAAATGGCTCATCACGGAAACCAGCGCTTCATAAATGGGATTCAGCCTCCGGAGCAGCGCCCCGCCCACCTGACCGGCGGCGTTGGCGGCGGCATCAGCAGTTTCCGCATCGATCAGGTCGATTACGGCCTCGGCGGCGGTAAGATCCATTTGACCGTTCAAAAACGCCCGCTTGGTGAACTCACCGGGACCTGCCTGCCGTGCGCCCTGCTGGAACAGGGCGGAAAGCGCTTCGGTGAGCACGGCGGGGGAGCCATGGCATTGCAGCTCCACGGTGTCCTCTCCGGTATAGCTGTGGGGGCCGGAGGTGTAGACGGCAAGAATGCGGTCTATGATACGTCCCTTCCGGTCATGGAGATCGTACAGGCACAGCTTTCGGGGCGCTGCCTCCGGCAGGGGCGTCCCGTGTACCGGAGAGAGAATTTTTCCGGCGGTCTGGGCGCAGCCGTCGCCGGAGAGCCGGATCACGCCAATGCCCGAAGGGGCAAGGGCGGTGGAAATGGCGGCAATGATATCAGCCATGTGCAGGAGCCTCCTTTGATTCGCTGGGGCGGACAACACCCTTCGTCTTCCACTTTCCGGTGAGATACCGGATAAACACAATGGAAGTGCCGCAGACCCAGCCAATGGGGATGGAATAAAAAATACTGCGATAGCCAATGGCGGGGAACGTTGCCATGATATTTGCCACGATCACCCGGACGATCAGGCTGGTCATGGAACCGGCGGTGGGATATGCCACGTCGCCGCTGCCCTGAAGCACGCCGTTGGTGATATACATCACGCAGAAAATCAGGAAGAACCAGGCAAGAGTCCGGAGATATTCACTGCCGATGGCGGTAGCGACCTCGTTCATGTGGAACAGTCCAATGGCATAGGGACCGGCAAAAATCAAAAGCAGGATGATGCCTGCGCAGGTGATCATCGCCATGACCATGGTCTGATGGTAGCCCCGCTTGATGCGGTCCAGCTTGCCAGCGCCCATGTTTTGTCCGGTAAAGTTGGAAAGCCCCATATAGAACATCATGATCGGCACCATGGCGAAGCTCTCCAGCTTCATGGCAGCGGTAATGGCGGATATGGTATCCACGCCGAAGGAGTTGATAAGCCGCTGCATCAGCACCATGCCCAGACCCACCGAGCACTGCTGGATGGAGGTAGGAACGCCCAGCCGGAGGCTCATGGTGAACATCTCCTTGTGAAACTGGAACTGCCCCCGCTGGAACTTTGCCAGCTCCACCCTGCGGAACAGATAGATCCCGGCGGTAATGGCGGAGACGGCCTGTGCGATCACCGTGGCCCATGCCACACCGGCAACCCGCCAGAACTGCACAAAGATCAGATCCAGCACAATGTTGACCACTGTGGCGATCAGCAGGAAGTACATAGTGGAGCGGCTGTCGCCAATGGAACGGAGAATGGCGGCAAAGGTGTTGTAGGCAAACTGGAACACCAATCCGACGCAGTAGATCCGCAGATACAGCAGCGCGTCATCCAGAATGGAGGCGTCCGCCTGTAGCAGCCCCGCCAGCAGCGGGCGGCTGGTGAGAATGCCCAGTATCGTGATCAGAATGCCTGCACCCAGCAGCGTAAAGCAGGCGGTGGACAGATTTCTTCGGAAGGCATCGGCATTTTTTGCCCCATAGAACTGGGATGCCATTACGCCCACGCCATTGGTGAGACCTGTTGCCAGTGCCAGCAGCAGAAATGTAATGGGGAAGCTGGTGCCGACGGAAGCCAGCGCCGTCTGCCCCGCAAAGTTGCCCACAATCAGGCTGTCCGCCAGCGAGTAGATTTGCTGGAGCAGGTTGCCGCCGATCAGGGGCAGCGTAAAGGAAAGAATCAGCTTCCATTCCTTCCCCGTTGTCATGTCTTTTGCCATGGAAATTCCTCCGTACAATCAGTAAAGTGCATATTCCTTCAACAGATATTATACCGCAGAATCCGGCGGTTTCCAATACCGGTTTTGAAGAAGCTCATAACCGGCGGTTATAAAAAGCGCCTGAACCGAAACCGGTTCAGGCGCAGCTGTGAAAACAGAAATTACTTGATGATCCGCAGACGCAGAACGCCCTCCAGACCGCGGACATGGGACAGGGTTTTCTCGGAGATCTCCTGACCCAGATCGATCAGGGTGTAGGCGTAATCCCCGCGGGACTTGTTGGTCATGTTCTCAATGTTGGCACCTTCTGCGGACAGCAGGGTGGAGATGTTGGAGATCATCTTGGGAATGTTCCGATGGATAATGCCCAGACGAGCCGCACCGGAACGGGGCATTTCCACATTGGGCATGTTGACCGAGTTGCGGATGTTGCCGGTGTTCAGATATTCCCGCAGCTCCTGCGCCGCCATAATGGCGCAGTTCTCCTCGCTCTCCGGGGTGGATGCGCCCAGATGGGGGATGGTGACCACGCCGGGCTTACCCACCAGCGTATTGTTGGGGAAGTCGGTGACATAACGGGCGACCTTGCCGCTTTCCAGTGCGGCGAGGATATCGGCGTCGTCCACCAGACCGCCGCGAGCCAGATTGATGATCCGGACGCCGTAGCGCATGGAGGAGATGGAAGCCTCGTTGATCATGCCTTTGGTGGAGGGCAGCAGGGGAGAGTGGACGGTGATGTAATCGCTCATCTCATAGATGGTCTTGAGATCCACGACCTTGACGGAGGAATCCAGCACCAGCGCATTCTGCACGGACAGATAGGGGTCATAGCCATAGACGTTCATGCCCAGCTTGACGGCGGCGTTTGCCACCTTGACGCCCACGGCGCCCAGACCGATAACGCCCAGATTTTTGCCCATGATCTCAGGGCCGACGAACTTGCTCTTTCCCTTTTCCACCAGCTTTTCCACATCGCCGTCAGCGTCGGTGAGGCCGGACACCCATTCGATGCCGCCGACCACGTTCCGAGAGGCCAGCATCAGCGCACAGATCACCAGCTCCTTCACGGCGTTGGCGTTGGCGCCGGGGGTGTTGAACACCACGATGCCTGCCTCGGCACACTTGTCCAGCGGAATGTTGTTGGTGCCGGCGCCCGCACGGGCAATGGCACGGAGGTTGGAGCCGAAGGCCATCTCATGCATATCTGCGGAGCGCACCAGAATACCGTCGGGGTTCTCGCAGGTATCGGTTACGGTGAATTCTTTCTCGTCCAACTGGCCGAGGCCCAGCGGGCTGATTTTATTTAAAGTCTGAATGGTATACATAATATTTCAATATCCCCTTATTAACCGTTCGCTTTATCGAACTTCTTGATGAAATCGCAGAGCTTTTCCACGCCCTCTACCGGCATGGCGTTGTAGATGGAGGCACGCATGCCGCCGACCTTCCGGTGACCCTTCAGGTTGGAGAAGCCAGCCTCAATGGACTCGGCTACGAACTTGGCGTCCAGATCGGCATTGCCGGTGCGGAATGTGACGTTCATATCGGAGCGGGAGCCGGGCTTTGCGGCGGCGGTGAACAGCTTGGAGCTGTCGATGACGTCATAGAGCATCTGCGCCTTGCCGTGCTTGATCTTCTCCATACCGGGGATGCCGCCCTGCTCGTCCAGCCAATCCAGCACCAGACCCAGCATATAGATGCACCAGCAGGGAGGGGTGTTGTACATAGAATCCTTGTCGATCATGGTCTTGTAGTTCATCATCAGGGGGGTGTAGGGCAGCTCGTGGCCTGCCAGCTCCTCCTTGACAATGGCAACGGTCAGACCGGCGGGCGCCATATTCTTCTGAGCGCCGGCGAAGATGATGCCGTACTTGCTGACGTCCACCTGACGGGAGAGAATGTCGGAGGACATGTCGCACACCAGCGGCACGTCACCGGTATCGGGGACATACTGCCATTCGGTGCCGTAGATGGTGTTGTTGGCACAATAGTAGAAGTAGGATGCGTCGGGGGTCAGATGCAGCTGATCCTGAGTGGGGATATAGGTAAAGTCCTGATCCTCAGAGGAGGCGGCAACATGGATGTCGCCGTACTTTGTGGCCTCCTTATAGGCGATATTTGCAAAGTTGCCGGTAACAGCGTAATCCGCCTTGCCGGTCTTCCCAATGAGGTTCAGGGGAACCATGGAGAACTGGGAGGATGCGCCGCCCTGAAGGAACAGTACCTTATAGCCTTCGGGTACGTTCATCAGACGGCGGAACTTTGACTGGGTATCGTCGAAGATCTTCTGAAAAGCCTTAGAACGGTGACTCATTTCCATGACTGACATGCCGCTGCCGCCATAGTTCATCATTTCCCGTGAAGCGCGCTCCAATGCGGGAAGGGGAAGCATGCTGGGGCCGGCAGAGAAGTTATAGATACGATCGTAAGCTGCCATAGATTTTGTCACTCCTAATAATGTATGATTTGCACGGGGCTGCCAGCCACCGGGGGCGGGGCAGGGCAACGTGCTATCCTTTATTATAGTAAAGAGATAATACTTTGTCAATGTAATGTGCGCTGGGGAAATACCCAAAGATGAGGTTGAAACCGGGGATAATTTAGTGATATAATGAAAACCGAAACGGAACAGATTTTCAAGGAGATTCAAGGGCAAGGCTGCATCCTTCGGCGGGAACAATGCGGCGGCTCTGCAAGGGGCTGCGGCACAGCGGCTCTCAGGGGGGATATCAATATGCGAATTTCATACCTGCAGGAATTGCTGCAGGCACGGCTGCTCTGCGGAGAGGATCGGCTGGAGGAGGACGTGGATACCGTTTTTTCCAGTGACATGATGAGCGACGTACTGGCATGTCCTGATGAAATCCAGTGCTTGCTTACAGGGCTGATAAACAGTCAGGTCATTCGAACTGCCGACATGATGGACATCGGGGTGATTGTTTTTGTTCGGGGGAAATGTCCGCCGGATGAAGTGGTGGAAATGGCTCGGCAGAGAGATATGGTAGTGCTGGTGACGACCTGTCGGATGTTCAGCGCCTGCGGGCGGCTGTATGAGGCAGGGCTGGGCTGCCGCTAAGGAGGATCAATATGGAAACTGTAAAACTGACCTATGAGATAGATGGGGAAAATTTCAACGCCGCAGGCGACGCCTCCACGGCGGTAAAGCGGGTACTCAAAAAGCTTCGGCTGCCGCCGCAGGTGGTGCGCCGGGCAGTGGTGTGCATGTATGAGGGCGAGATCAATATGGTCATCCACGCCGACGGCGGTGAAGCGGAGCTGGAGGTGGATGAAGAGAAAATCGTCATCACCCTGAAGGACCGCGGCCCCGGCATTCCCGATATTGACAAGGCCATGGAGGAGGGCTGGTCTACGGCGTCTCCGACGATTCGGGCCAAGGGCTTTGGTGCGGGCATGGGACTGCCCAACATGAAGCGCAACGCGGACAAAATGGACATTCAGACCACTCTGGGCGTGGGTACCACGGTTACCATGGTGATCTATATCGGCGGTGAAGGCCAGTGAGTCATTCCGTAGAGCTGAATATCGAGAAATGCGCCGGGTGTACCGCCTGCGTTAAGGTCTGCCCCACCGAGGCAATCCGTGTGGTGCGGAGCAAGGCGGTGATTTTTGACCAGCGGTGCATTGACTGCGGGCGCTGCGTCAGTGTCTGCCCTCATCATGCCTATTCGGTGAAGTCCGACAGCTTCGATAAGCTGAAGGACTATGCCTATAACATCGCCATCCCGGATACGGCGCTGTACGGGCAGTTTAAAAACCTCTATGACATCAATCTGGTGCATGAGGGGCTGATCATGCTGGGCTTTCAGGACGTATACCCCAGCGCCATCGGGGCGGAGCTGCTCTCAGATTATTACCAGAAGCATCAGGACGAGTTCCTTTCGGAGGAGCTGCCAAGAATCAATTCCGAATGCCCGGCAACGGTGCGGCTCATCGCCATGGAATTTCAGGAGCTGATCCCCAATGTGGTGGAAAAGCTGTGCAGCTTTGAGGTAACGGCGATCCTGGCCCGGAAGGAAGCGGCGGAAAAGACCGGGCTTTCACCGGATCAGATCGGAATCTGCCTGATCTCCCCCTGCCCGGCGAAGAATACCCGCGCCTATCATCCGTTGGGGCTGGAAAAGCCGGTGGTGGACTATGTGCTGCCGGTGAGCGAGGTCTATTTAAAACTGCTGACACCTATGAAAACTGTCGAGCAGCCGCGGGATTTCCTGCGCTGCGGCAAGCTGGGGCTCAGCTGGGGCAGAACCGGCGGTCAGAGCGGCCTGTTTGCCAACCGGGACGCACTGGCAGTGGACGGCTCCAAAAGCGTTGTGGATATTCTGGGAGAGCTGGAGGATGAAAAGGTCAGCGAAGCGGAGTTTGTGGAGCTGGCAGTCTGCACCCAGAGCTGCTTCGGGGGCTGCATGATGGTGGAAAACCCATATACCGCAAAGCTCCGGATGCGCTGCATCACCGATCCAATCCCGGATCAGCGGCTGGAAATGCCAGACTGGCTGGAAAGACGGCTGAACTGGGATTATGAGCTGGAGGAAATTGATACGGAGATCGCCGACACCATTTCCCAGGCGCTGCAAATCGAGGCGGCGGCGGAGCGGCTGCTGAAAACCCTGCCACGGTTCGACTGCGGCAACTGCGGCGCACCCACCTGCCGCGCCTTTTCCAGAGATGTGGCGGAGGGCTTTGCGGATGAGGGTGACTGTATTTTTAATATCATCAAGGCCATGCGGGAGGGGAAGTCCTATGAGGACGAGTCGGACGAGCTGGTTCCGCCACCCTTCCGGCGGCCGCTGAACTAAAGAAAGGGGCAGAACGATGACAGTAAAAGAGTTGGCGGATGCCTTGCAGCTGAAAACATTTTATATGGAAGAAGAGGAGCGGGAGATCGACGGCGTATACTGCGGCGATCTGCTCAGCTGGGTCATGGGCAAATGCCCGGCGGACGCTGCGTGGATCACGATCATGTCCAATCAGAACGTGGCGGCGGTGGCGGTGCTCTGCGATACGGCCTGCGTGATCCTGTCTGAAAATGTCCAGCCGGATGCGGAACTGCTTGACCGCGCCGAGAAGCAAGGGGTAACGCTGCTGGGCAGCGATATGGACGAGTATCAGCTGTGCTGGCGCCTGAAAGCACTGCTGGGATGAAGGTTTACTACGATCTCCATATGCACTCATGCCTGTCTCCTTGCGGGGCGGACGATATGACGCCCAATAATCTGGTGCATATGGCGGCGCTGGCGGGGCTGCAGGTGATTGCCCTGTCCGACCACAACACCACACGGAATGTCCCGGCGGCGGTGGCGGTGGGGAAGGAAGCGGGGGTGCTGGTGGTGCCGGCTATGGAGCTGACCACCAAGGAGGATATCCATGTGCTGTGCCTGCTTCCAACGGTGGAGGCGGCGGAGAACTTCCGGCAGTATGTCTATCCCCGTCTGCCCCAGCGGAAAAATCGTCCCAAGGCCTTTGGCCATCAGTATGTGATGAATGAGAAGGATGAAATTCTGGAGGAGGAACCGCAGCTTTTGTCCTTCGGCTCTACCATCGGCATCTATGAGACGAAGGAACTGCTGGAGCAGTTCGGCGGCTTTGCGGTCCCCGCGCATATTGACCGGGCCAGCTATTCCCTGATCGGGGTCATGGGACTGGTGGATCCGGACATGGGCTTTACCGTATATGAGACGACCCCCGGCTGTGACCGGCAGGCGCTGATGGCGCAGTACCAGTTTACCGGGGGCTTTTTGTCCAATTCCGATGCCCATGATCTCACTGCGATCCCCGATGCCAGCCGCATGCTGGAGATTCCGGAGCTGACGGCGCGGGGCGTGATCGATGGGGTAAAGGCACTGGGGGAGAAAAAGCTGAGCGTGTAGCGATGCGATAAGGATGAAAAGAAGAAAGGAAGAAAGGAAGAACTATGTCGATTTTAAAGAGGTTTGTATCCTATTACAAGCCATATCGGGGGCTGTTTTATCTGGACTGCGTATGCGCAGTGCTGCTGTGCGTGATCGACCTGAGCTTTCCGCAGATTCTCCGGTGGCTGCCGGAGGGGCTGTTTTCCGGGAGTGCGGAATCCATTATGGCGGCGCTGCGCTGGCTGTTCCCGGCGCTGCTGATCTGGTATCTGCTCCGGGCGCTGTGCCAGTTTTATGTTACGTCCTTTGGCCATATTATGGGTACCCGGATGGAGACGGATATGCGGCAGGATCTGTTTGACAAGTATATGTCCCTGTCCTACTCCTACTATGACCGGAATAACACCGGCGAAATGATGTCACGCCTGGTCAGCGATCTGTTTGATATTTCAGAGCTGGCGCATCACGGCCCGGAAAACCTGTTGATGTGCTCCATTAAAATTCTGGGCAGTCTGATTTTGCTTTTATGGGTGAATGTTCCCATGACGCTGCTGCTGCTGGCGGTGACGCTGGTGCTGGTGGTGTTTACGGTGATCCGGCAGGTGAGAATGCAGAAGATTTTTACCGAGAACCGGGAACGCATTGCGGATGTTAACGCTGGAGTGCAGAACTCTCTGGCAGGCATCCGGGTGGTGAAAACCTTTGCAGTGGAGCAGGGCGAAATGGATAGCTTCCATGCATCCAACGGGCGCTATCGGCAGTCTAAGGAAAAAAGCTACATGGCGATGGGAATTTTCCACGGCGGCAGCAACTTCCTGCAGGGCATGCTGTATGTGGTAACACTGGTGTCCGGCGGCTTTTTCATTGCGAGGGGCAGTCTGAGCTACAGCGACCTTGCAATCTATGCCCTGTACATTGGAATCTTTATCACCCCCATCGGGCAGCTGATGGACTTTACTGAGCTGCTCCAGAAGGGCTATGCCGGCTTTAAGCGTTTTGCACAGATCATGGAGACGGAGCCGGAGATTCAGGAAAAGCCCGACGCAGCAGTGCTGGAGCAGGTAAAGGGAGAAATCCAGTATCAGGACGTATCCTTCTCCTATGACGAGAAGGAAGCGGTGCTGGATCATCTGGACATTACGATTCCCGCCGGAAAGACCTGCGCACTGGTGGGGCCGTCCGGCGGCGGAAAGACCACCATTTGCTCACTGCTGCCAAGGTTTTATGATGTGACCGGCGGAAGCGTCCGGGTGGACGGACACGATGTTCGGGATCTCAAGCTGAAAAGCCTGCGGGAGGCCATCGGCATTGTCCAGCAGGATGTGTATATCTTTGCAGGCTCTATCCGGGAAAATATCGCCTACGGGAAAAAGAACGCATCACAGGCGGAAATTGAAGCGGCGGCGCAGAATGCCAACATCCATGACTTTATTATGAGTCTGGAGGATGGTTATGACACCTACGTAGGGGAGCGGGGAACCCGGCTCTCCGGCGGACAGAAACAGCGGATTGCCATTGCACGGGTATTCCTGAAAAATCCCCCGATCCTGATTCTGGACGAGGCAACCTCTGCGCTGGACAATGAATCCGAGAAGCACATTCAGGAGGCACTGGATCGGCTGAGCGTTGGGCGTACCACGGTGGTCATTGCCCATCGGCTCTCCACCATCCGCTCTGCGGAAAAGATCATTGTCATCGACGAGGGCCATGTGAAGGAGCAGGGCAACCACCACCAGCTCATGGAACTGGACGGCATCTATGCCCGGTATTTCAACATGCAGTTTGAAGGCTTGGACGTTCAGATGGACGCATAACCGCATAAAATTTGCCCCTGCGTATTCCGAGTTTGGAATACGCAGGGGCGGTTTTTATTAAAGAACCTTGGAAAGGAAGGACTGAGTTCTGGGGTTCTGGGGGTGGTTGAAGATCTCGTCCGGGGTGCCGGACTCCTGCACAATGCCGTCATCCATAAACAGAACGCGGTTTGCGACCTCACGGGCAAAGCCCATCTCGTGGGTGACCACCACCATGGTCATACCATCCTGAGCCAGCTGCTTCATAACCTCCAGTACCTCGCCGACCATTTCGGGGTCCAGCGCGGAGGTGGGCTCATCGAACAGCATGACCTCCGGATGCATGGCAAGGGCGCGGACAATGGCAATTCGCTGCTTCTGACCGCCGGAGAGCTGAGAGGGATAGGCATCTGCTTTATCCTCCAGACCTACCCGCTTGAGCAGTGCCATGGCGTCCTCCTTTGCCTCAGCCTTGGTCTTGAGCTTCAGCCGAACCGGGGCAAGGGTCATGTTGTCGAGAATGCTCAGGTTGTTGAACAGATTGAAGTGCTGGAATACCATGCCCATTTTCCGGCGCATTTCGTTGATATTGGTCTTGGGATCGGTCATGGAAACACCGTCGAATAAAATCTCGCCGGAGGTGGGCGTTTCCAGCATGTTGAGGCATCTTAAAAACGTGGATTTACCGGAGCCGGAGGGGCCGATGACGACTACCTTTTCCCCCTTGGAAATATGCTCGTTGATGCCGTTTAATACGTTGAGAGAGCCGAAGCTCTTATGAAGATCCTTGATCTCAATCACTGGCGCGCAGCCTCCTTTCGAGAAGTCCCATCAGTGCGGAGAGAATCATAACCATTGCCAGATACATCACGGCAATGCCTACATAGGGCATAAAGGCCTGATAGGTTTTGCCCTGGATCAGCTGAGCTGCCTTGGTGAGGTCGCGCAGACCGATGACGGTTACGATGGAGGTATCCTTTAACAGGGTGATCAGCTCATTGCCCAACGCCGGGAGAATGTTCTTGATGGCCTGAGGAATGACCACATAGCACATGGTGGTGGCGTAGGGCAGCCCCAGAGAGCGTCCGGCCTCCATCTGTCCCTTGTCAATGGACATGATGCCACCGCGGATGATCTCGGAGACGTAAGCACCGGAGTTTATGCCGAAGGTCAGCATGGCAACGCCAATCTGATTCCGGGTGCTGGCAAAGATAACGAAGTACATGATCAGCAGCTGAACCATAATGGGAGTGCCGCGGATGACCGTGGTGTAAATCTGACAGATCACGTTGAGAATCCCAAGCACGGGATTGTGCTTTCCGGGGCGCTGCTGATCGTGGCTGGTACGAACCACTGCCACCAGAACACCCAGGATAATGCCCAGAACCAGCGCTGCCGCTGCTACCTTGAGCGTGACCCCGATGCCCTTTAAGTACAGAAGCCAGCGATCGCCCTCCACAAAGCTCTGGATAAAATCGTCTTTCACGCCGGAAAAAAATTCCGCCATTGTGTTGCTCCTTCCTTGTAAGGAATCTCCCAGCGGGAGGATTCCCGTTTATCCGAAAAATGGGGCGGTTGCCCGCCCCATTTCCAAAGATACGTTTTTATTCCGCCTTGATGTACTTGTCCAGAATGGACTGTACGGTGCCATCGTCGATGAGCTCCTTCAGGGCGTTGTTGACAGCATCCCGGAGAGCGGCGTTGTCCTTGCTGACGCCAATGGCGTAATCCTCGGCAACATACTCAGTGTCCAGAATCTTCAGACCCTCGTTCTGAGCCACATAAGCCTCGGCGGGCTGCTTGTCGATGACTACTGCGTCGATCTTGCCGGTGAGCAGAGCCTGAACAGCGTTCGCGCCGCTGGGGAATGCGGTGACCATGTCCTCGCCGTAATCATCGGTGCAGTAAGCATAGCCGGTGGTGGACTCCTGGCAGCCGATCAGCTTGCCCTGGAGGTCATCAATGGTCTTGATGTCGGAATCCTCGGGAACGATAACCACCTGTACGCCGGTGGCATAGGAATCGGTGAAGTCAACGTTCTGCTTCCGCTCGTCGGTAACGGTCAGGCCAGCCATGGCAATATCGGACTTGCCAGCCTGAACAGAGGTGATAACGGAACCAAAGTCCATGTCGTCAACGACCAGCTCAAGACCCAGTTTCTCAGCGATCTTACCGGCAATCTCAACATCGATGCCCTCGAAGGAACCGTCGTCGGCAACCATCTCATAGGGAGGGAAGGTGGCGTTGGTCGCCATGTGGAGCTTGCCGTCTTCCACGGTAGTGAACTCGGTGGCAGCAGCCTCGGCGGTGGAACCGGCCTCGGCAGCGGGAGCCTCTTCCTTTGCGGAAGCCTCGTCAGCGGCAGGTGCGGCAGCCTCGGTGGGAGCCGCAGTAGCGTTCTCAGCAGCGGAAGCAGCAGGTGCGGCAGAGGAAGCAGCGGAATCGCCGCAGCCTGCCAGCATGGAAATGCACAGAGCACAGCTCAGTGCCATTGCAAAAAACTTTTTCATGATGAAATCATCCCTTCAATTAGTGAATGTAGTCTGCTGAACCATTCAGCGGATACATTCAATTTCATGCCTAGAATTATAGCAGTTTTTTCTGAAAAATTCACAATTATTCATAAGATTCATGAAAATATACGAATTTTCCATGATATTCACAAAAAACTTACGCGAATAAAAGTACGGCTGTAGCAAAATTACCCCATGAGCAGGGTCAGTACCGCCTTTTGCGCGTGAAGCCGGTTTTCCGCTTCTTCAAAAATCTCATCTGCGTGGGCTTCAAAGACGGAATCGGTGATCTCCAGACCGCGCCGGGCGGGGAGACAGTGGAGCACCAGACAGCCGGGCTTTGCCTTCTCCAACAGGGCGTCATTGACCTGATATACGCCGGAGAATACATTGGTACGGGCTTCCTGCTGGGCTTCCTGCCCCATGGAGGTCCATACATCGGTATAGACGGCGGTGGCGCCCACCACGGCCTCGGCGGGATTCCGCATCAGCCGGAATTGATCGCCGTACTGCTTTGCAAAGTCCAAGATCACTCGGGGCGGCTCATAGCCCTCCGGGCAGGCCACGGTGACCTGCATGCCGACCTTTAAGCAGCCGATGATCAGGCTGGAGCAGACGTTGTTGCCGTCACCCACAAAGCAGAGATGCTGCTCCTCCAGAATGGGATCACGCTCCCGGAGGGTCATCAGATCTCCCAGCACTTGACAGGGGTGGGAGAAGTCCGTCATGCCGTTGATCACAGGAACGGTGGCATGGGAGGCCAGCGCCTCCAGCTCCTCCTGCTTATAGGTACGGATCATGATGCCATCGCAGTAGCGGCTCAGTGTCCGGGCGGTGTCCTGAATGGGTTCGCCCCGACCGATCTGGGTGTCTGCGGCGGTGAGATACATGGCATGACCACCCAGCTGGAACATGCCGGTCTCAAAGGAGGCACGGGTTCGGGTGGAGTTCTTGGCGAAAATCATCGCCAGAGTTTTGCCTGCCAGACGGTTATGCTGAATGCCGTGGCGCACATCGTATTTCAGCTGATCCGCCAGATCGAGGATCTCAAGGATATCCTCACTGGTGAGATCCAGAAGCTTCAGTAGATCTTTTTTCATATGGCTGACTCCTTATGCTCCCAGAACTTCCGCCATAATGGCAAGGCCCTGATCCATTTCCTCATAGGAGATGGTCAGCGGCGGCAGAAGCCGGATGGTGCTGTGACCGGCGGTCAGGCAGAGCAGACCCTTTTCCAGCATGGCGCTGACCTTGGCGCTGTAGCCCTCCTGATCGGTGAGCGCAACGCCCAGCATCAGCCCCATGCCGCGAACCTCCTTGACGCCGGGCATGGCGGAGATCTTTTCCTTGAGATATGCGCCCTTCTCCTTGACCTGAGAGAGCAGTGCGTCATCCAGCTGCTCCAGTACGCTCAGGCCGCCCGCACAGCAGATGGGGTTGCCGCCGAAGGTGGTGGCGTGGGTGCCGGGGGTCAGGACGGCTTCGGTCTTTGCCCCGGCCATGATACCGGCAAGGGGCAGTCCGCCGCCGATGCCCTTGGCAAAGGAGACAACGTCCGGCAGAATGTCGTAGTCCTGAAAGCAGAAGAGGCTTCCCGTCCGACCAACGCCGGTCTGCACCTCGTCCACCGCCAGCAGCCAGTCCTTCTCCTGGCACAGCGACTGAAGGGCGTGAACATAATCAGGTTCCAGCGGTAGCACGCCGCCCTCGCCCTGAATCAGCTCTACCATTACGGCGCATACGGTGCCGTCGTCCAGCGCCTTGATTGCCTCCAGATCATTGGGGGCAGCATACTGGAAGCCCTCGGTGAACGGAAAGAAATACTGGTGGAACACATCCTGACCGGTGGCGGTCAGGGTGGTAATGGTTCTGCCGTGGAAGGAGTCCTTCAAGGTGATGATGGTGCTCCGATCCGCGCCGTACTTATCATAGGAATACTTCCGGCAGAGCTTGATCATACCCTCATTGGCCTCACCGCCGCCGTTGGCAAAGAAGGCGCGCTTCATGCCGGTGCGGCTGGTGAGCTGATGGGCCAGCTCGATATATGGCTCGGAGTAAAAGAGATTGGAGATATGCGCCAGCTTGGTGGCCTGATTGGTGATGGCCTGAAGCCATTTTTTGTTGCCGTAGCCCAGGCAATTGACGCCGATGCCGGAGGTGAAGTCGATATATTTCTTGCCTTCAGGAGAATAAAGCGTTGCGCCCTCGCCGTGATCAATGGCAACGGGAAATCTTCCATAGGTTTGCATGACGCACTGAGCATCAAGGTTCATAAGTTCTTTGCTTGTCATAGGTATCATCCTTTCAGCGGGAATCAGTAGATCATGGTACCGACGCCTGCGTCGGTGAGCAGTTCAATGAGCACAGAGTGCTCAATGCGTCCATCAAGAATATGGGCGCGGCTGACACCTCGTCGCACTGCTTCCACACAGCACTGAATCTTGGGAATCATTCCGCCCTTGATGACGCCCTCCTTGACGAGAACGGGAACCTCCGAAACACGGCACTTGGAAATCAGCGTGCCTGGGTCGCTGACATCCCGCAACAGTCCCAATACATCGGTGAGAATTACCAGCTTTTCAGCGCCCAGACCGGCGGCAACCTGTGCCGCAGCGGTATCGGCGTTGATGTTGTAGCATTTTGCGCCGTCAGCACCGGCGGCAACAGAGGAGATCACGGGAATATAGCCTGCAGCCAAAACGTCCAGAATGGGCTGGCAGTTGACGTTTGTAATATCCCCCACAAAACCATAATCAAAGCCATCGCCGGTTTTCTTTACGGCCTCCAGCATACGCCCGTCCATGCCGCACAGACCCATAGCTTTACCGCCGTAGGCATCGATGAGGGAAACCAGATCCTTGCTGACCTTGCCGCAGAGAATCTGCTGGACAATATCCATGGTTTCCTCGTCGGTGTAGCGCAGCCCGTTGACGAACACGCCCTCCTTGCCGATTTTTTTCAGCATGGCGGAGATTTCCGGACCGCCGCCGTGTACGACTACCACTTGAATGCCCACCTGATGCAGGAGAACAATATCAGAAAGCACGGCGCGACGCAGATTCTCGCTGATCATGGCATTGCCACCGTATTTGACTACAACAATTTTGCCGGAATACTGCTGAATATAGGGCAGGGCCTCGTTTAAAACCTTTGCCCGATCCATAATACTAAGACTCATCGGATTCAACCTTCTTTTCGGGGAATATCAGGTACGGTAATCCCCGTTGATTTTGACATAATCGTAGGTGAGGTCACAGCCCCATGCAGTGACGGCATGCTCACCCTCGTTGACGTTGACCTGAATTTCTACCTCGTCCTGAGACAGAACCTTTTTGGCAAGCTCCTCATCGAATTCCAGTCCCTCGCCTGCTTTGCAGACCTGAATGGAACCGGCGGAGGAAGCAAAGGTGACATCCACGCACTCTGGACGGAAGGGCGCCTTGGAATAGCCCATGGCACAGAGCACTCGGCCCCAGTTGGCGTCGGCGCCGAACATGGCGGCCTTTACCAGAGAGGAACGGATGACCTCCATGGCGAGCTTTTCCGCAGCCTCGTCACTGCGGGAGCCGGAAACGGTGCAGGAAACCAGCTTGGTCGCACCCTCGCCGTCACCTGCGATTTTCTTCGACAGCTCAGTGCAGACGAATTTCAGTGCGCCGTAGAATACATCATAGTCCTCACTCTTCCAGTCGATCAGCGTATTTTCCGCAGCGCCGGAGGCGAGAATACAGCAGGTATCGTTGGTGGAGGTGTCGCCGTCCACAGATACCCGGTTAAAGGTGACCTTGGTGACCTCGTAGAGTGCGTTCTGAAGCACATCTGAGGAGATGGCGCAGTCGGTGGTCAGGAAGCACAGCATGGTACCCATGTTGGGATGGATCATGCCGGAGCCTTTTGCGATGCCGCCCAGACGAACCTCCTTGCCGCCCAGCTCAAAGGAAACTGCGATCTCCTTTTTCTTGGTGTCGGTGGTCATTATGGCGGCGGCTGCGTCCCCGGAGCCGTCACGGCTCAGGAGAGAGGCAAGCGTGGGGCAGGCGTTTTCGATGGCGGAAACGTTCAGCGTCTGACCGATCACGCCGGTGGAGCAGACAATAAAGTCCTCCGGGCGCAGACCGGTGGCAGCTGCCGCAGCCTCGCACATTTTTACGGCGTTTTCGTGGCCCAGAGGAGCGCAGGCATTGGCGTTGCCGGAGTTGGCAATGACGCCGCGGGCGGAGCCGTTTTCCAGATGCTCCATGGTCACATAGATGGGGGCGGCCTTGACCCGATTCATGGTGTAAACACCGGCGGCAGCGGCCTCGGTGTCGCAGAGAATCATTGCAAGATCATTTTTGTCGGCAGAGGAGCCTGCCTTGACACCGGCGTGCACACCGGCTGCCCGAAAGCCCTTTGCGGCAGTAACGCCGTCGGAAATCAGTTTCATAGGGATACCTCCAGCATTAAAATATCAGTGAGAAGCAGCCGTTTTACGCTGCTGATACGTCTTTTTGAGGAATCGCCCCAGATAGATCAGTCCCATGGAGCCTGCTGCGGCAAGCAGCAGCCGGGGGACGGAGAATACAAACCACTGGGGGGTGGACAGCTCCGGCTGATGACCGAAGAAATGGATCCAGATCCGATTATAATAGGTGATGATCGTTCGGTGCAGGGCGAGAATTGGAATGGTATTCTGCCCCAGCTCCATCAGTACGCGGGAGATTTTTGTCCCCTCCAGAAAGCGGCACAGCCGCAGCACTACGCAGGGGCCAATCACGCCGCCAATGAAGTAGATCACTACGCCCCAATCTCCGTGGGGGCCATAGGCGCTCATGAGCATGGAGGTGGACATGGCGTCGTTCCAGATGCCGATGCACACCACCAGCGCAGCGGCGGCGATATAGCACACCGGTTCCAGCCATTTGCGTTTCCACTGCCGCTCCAGCAGGTTTGCCTGCCGGATGCCGTAGCCAGCCGTCATCAGCGCCGCTGCCAGAAAGCAGTTGTTAAAGTTCCATGGCAGCCGCAGGGGCAGGTGGTTCATGGCGATGGTCACGAGAAGACAGGGGAGAATCATATACCGGAGCTTCCAGCCGAATTTTCGGCGCAGGAGCAGCAGAAGCAGAAATGCCCCCGAAGCGGTGACCATGGCGGTGAGAAACCAGAGGGGATAGTTATAGGATGTAAAGTAGTGGAGAGAAGGGGTGGTGTCCGAAAAGAGGATCACGCCCTCGGAGTAAAACACGCCGAAAATATGCTTGAGCAGCTGCTTGGCGGTTTCACGGGTCTGGGGAATGATATAGGGGATCCAGTCGATGAGATACAGCACCATCAGCGAGGAGTTGTAGACGAAATAGGGGCGAAGAAGGGGCTCTGCCCGTTTTTTCAGCTGTGCGCCAAATGGCTAGTCCTTCTCTTTCCACA